>QGVC01000147.1 GCA_003242645.1 Pseudomonadota bacterium | reverse complement strand
CCAATGCCCCTCCCCGCGCCGTCCTCCAGGCTGGTGGTCGAAGCGCTTGCCATCGCGCCACCGGGCTTCCAACGCATTACTGCGCAAGGCTTCGAATTCAGTCTAGAAGCCGGTACAGCTCTCGGGATCATTGGACCCAGCGGTGCTGGTAAATCGACCCTTGCTCGTGCGCTTGTCGGTGCGTGGCGTCCGCTGATCGGCAGAGTTATGCTGGACGGCGCTTCACTTGATCAGTGGCCACCGGAGCAATTGGGCCGATATTTGGGGTACCTGCCACAAGATATTGAACTCTTTCAGGGGACCATCGCAGAGAATATCTCGCGCTTTGACCCAAACGCGAATCCTGAACAAATCATTGCGGCCGCAAAACAGGCTTGCGTACACGAGCTCATCGTCAGCTTCCCCGATGGCTACCAAACCCAAATCGGCGAGAACGGCGCTGCTCTGTCGGCCGGGCAACGCCAACGGGTTGCGCTCGCGCGTGCTCTATATGGCAATCCTTTCTTGATCGTACTGGACGAGCCGAACTCGAATCTTGACACCGCAGGTGAAGCGGCCCTCTTGACCGCAATTCAAAACGTCAAGGCCCGCGGTGGAATTGTCGTTATCGTATCCCATCGGGCAGATGTGCTCGCTACCGTCGATTATCTTCTCGTTATGCGTCAAGGTCGAATGCAGATGTTTGGACCCCGAGATCGCGTGCTCGCCTCGCTTGCAACCCCACCCAAAGGGCACTTCTACAAATGTGAAACCGGTGTATCTCGCACGTCAATCTGATGAACGTTTAAATATATTGCAAACTTGATGACCAACATCCGCGAAATAAGGCACGCTGCGACGCCCTACCGGCGCTCTATGCATCGCAATTTGCTTGGTGGCCTCATCGCGGTTCTTATACTCGGTGGCGGAGTGGGCCTTTGGGCTGCAATGGCAGAAGTTTCGGGTGCTGTGATTGCGCAAGGACACGTTGCTATCGCCTCTAACGCGAAAAAGGTGCAGCACCCGACAGGAGGTACCGTAGGAAAAATATTTGTCAGAGATGGAGACAACGTCGAGGCTGGCGATTTGCTGGTTCAGCTCAGTGACACAATACCGCGGGCCAACCTAAACATCGTGAGAAAGGGTCTGGATGAACTCTATGCCCGCAAATCGCGACTGCTCGCGGAGCGCGACGGCGCGAACGCGTTTGAACCTGTTCCGGAACTTGTCGAACGCCTGAGCGACCCTGACGTAGCGAGAATTGTTTCGCTCGAACGGCGGCTCTTCGAGCTACGTTGGATCGCTCTGCAGGGTAATAAAGCGCGACTACGCGAGCGGAAAGAGCAGCTTGAGAAGCAGATCATTGGCCTTTCTGCGCAAGTGGAGGCAAAGGCACAGGAGATTGCTCTTATTGGCAAAGAGATCCAGGGCGTCCGCCAGCTTTGGAAGAACCAGCTCGTTTCGATTTCGCGGCTGACTGCATATGAACGCGAAGCAACCCGGCTCGAGGGAGAACGTGCGCAACTCGTATCACGAATCGCAGAAGCTCGCGCTGCAATAGCGGAGGTCGAGATACAAACTCTGCAACTGGAGAAAGATTTTTCGAGCCAAACCGCGCATGAGCTTCGCGAGGTGGACGCGAAGATTGCCGAATTCGAAGAGCGTAGAGCCGCAGCTGAAGACCAGTTGTCCAGAATTAACATTCGGGCACCTACGGGTGGTACGATTCACCAATCGAAAGTTCATACCGTCGGTGGAGTTATCTCCGCCGGTGAGCCGATCATGCTGATCGTGCCGGACGATGATGACCTAGTCGTCGAGGTCAAAGTCACCCCAGCCGATATCGACAAGGTCGCGGCTGGCCAGCAGGTCCTCCTACGCTTTCCAGCATTTGACCTACACGATACCCCTGAGATACGCGGTATCGTCTCATTCGTTGCCCCAGATATTAGTTATGACGAGCGGACGAACCAGGCTTACTACCCTACACGGATTGCGCCTGATCCTGCTGACCTAGAGCGCCTCGGCGGGCTACAACTGATCCCCGGCATGCCCGTGGAAGCATTCATCGAGACCGGCAATCGAAGGGTAATTTCATACCTCATCAAACCCATAGTCGATCAAATGAAACGTAGTTTCCGCGAAACGTAACAGCCAGACGAATAGCCCG
This sequence comes from Pseudomonadota bacterium, assembly GCA_003242645.1. The sequence continues at coordinate 6,320 of QGVC01000147.1, read as the reverse complement.
ACGGAACGGATATGCGCTCTCTTCTTGAGATGCTTGCCCAATCCCTTCTTGGACAACCCCCGCCTCTTGATTCATTGATATCACTCACCAATCTGGCGAACCGCTACTTGGTCACCCCTCAGCTTTACGTCGCGCAATCCGGATTTGCTGCCCGAACTGAGGAAGAACGAAGTATTAGAGGATATTGGGAAAGCGTTTATGACGCGAATAGGGAACGGAATGAGCGCCTGCAGCACCAGTTGGTCGAGCTGGTCTATATCATGAACTCGGCCGGTGTCGTACCTGTCTTGCTGACAGGCGCGGCAGCTTTGGCGTCCTCCGCCGGGAGAACCAGCCGAATAGTAGCCGATCTAGATCTCATGCTTTTGCCGCAAGAGCTTGAGATCGGTATTCCCCCACTCCGCGAAGCCGGCTACTTGCCTTGGGAGAGACGCAGCAGGCGTCATACAGCCAGTAAGCTCTACAGACCTGATTATCCCGGACTGGTGCACATCCATCATCGGCCGCCCGATGCAAGAACCTCAATGTCTGCAGCGAGTATAATGCGTGACTCCCGCACCATTGAGTTTGGCTCCGGCCGGGCTCGAATTCCGTCATCTACGGACCACCTCTGCTACATGATCGGTCACGACATGTTAGAGGATCGGGGGCTTCTCTATGGCAAACTCAACCTCCGCCACGCCTTGGATGCACTCGAAATCGTCAAAACCGATGCTGTCGATTGGGACGTGGTGCGCGACAGATTCGCCTCGAACTGGCGAAAACTCGCTTATGCGACGTATCTGTACAATCTGGTTGGAGTCGCAGGCTTGCCTGGCTCAGCAACCTACCGCCTCTCCCGTGCGATGTACCGCAGAGTAGTAAGAAAGGCTGAGGGTAGCCTTTACGCCGCACTCGAAGAGGCACTTTTCGTACTGCCGATGCGGCTCGCCTTTCGGGTAATACGGGCTTTTCAATCAGCGCTACAGCATGCGAAAGGGCCCTAGATTATAAGATCCGTAGCCACAATTTGGTATGCTGACGACAACTTTATCGGCCCAGGGTACATGTTGCACTGCTTTTCGCCTGCTCTATCATTGGTCCAATCAAAGTTGGGGCACTCCAATACGCGCCCGTTAACGATTTACCTGGAGGCGATCGAATGTCAGATGCGCTAAAGCACGACTCCCAAGACAACCATGAGCAAGATGGCGCGGAAAGAAATGACCGTAGAGATTTCTTGAAGACTGTGGGTAACGCAGCGCTGATCACACCTCCCGCGATGGCCATACTGCTATCCACTAGCCTTGACTCGCAAGCGATTGCTGGTTCGAGTGGCCGTCCCCATAAGCCCCAAAAACCACATCACAAGCCCCACAAGAAGAAGAGCTTCGTATTCAAGTTCTTGAAGCACTTTTTCAAGGTGTAGTGACGCTAAAGTAGCCTTGCTAGACAATGACAGCGTACGCTGCGGACCGGGAAGGTGATGAGGTCGAGATCACGCCGTCTAACGATGTCGACTGGTTTGTACTAGACAGCGAACTCATCATCTTCCAAGAACGCCGCCAAAGACTCGTTACCCTGGATGCCCTTTCATCCTTCGTATGGCAACAACTTTGGGGTGAGCAGGGTAAAGATTCTTATCCGCGCACAACTATTGCTGCTGCCGCGGCTGGATTGGCGTCCAGTTTCGGATACTCAACTTCCGACGCGATCCTATTCGTCAAGAAATGTATTGAGCAATGGTCAAATGCAGATTTGATCGGCAGGGGTTCCCCGGAGGAAGTCATTTCTTCACCGGGCTCGAGCGCTTGCAACGCAAAAACCGTAGCATCGGTCTGCTCACAATTTCGTCCCTATTGGGTAAGTGGCATTAACGTGTATATCGAGCGAGAGCACTCTCTCCTAGCGGCTCTCGAGCCGGTCCTCGGCCATTTGCCCAGCACATTGATCCACAAAACTTTCGCCGAAGTTAGCGTCAAACAGAAGGGCGGTAAGCTATTGGCAACCGACTGGAGCGGGCATACCACTGTCTTGCGTTACCCCGAAGAGGTTGTGGCGTGGGTGAAACTAGCCATCCTCGAGGCGATCCTAGCTGCGCGGCCGAGCTTGATCGCCATCCACGCTGCTGCGCTTTCCCACGGAGATGATGGGGTGCTCCTCGTTGGCAGCTCCGGCTCGGGTAAGAGCACCCTAGCAGCTTACCTCAACGCCCACGGTTACGCCTTGATTGGCGAGGACGTTGTGTTACTCAACCCAAATTTAGGAACGATCAGCGGATTGCCATTCTCATTCTGCATCAAAGAAGGCAGTTGGACTACACTCCAAAGGTGCTACCCCTGCATCGACAGCATGCCTGCTTGCACCCGCCCCGACGGGAAACGAGTCAAGTACTTGCAGCCGTGTCGAACGCGCCGTTCGTTACCATCTTTCTTACTTAAGAGTATCGTCTTCCCTCAATACGATACTAGGGGAACCACCCAACTAGAGCCTATAACTCGAGTCGAAGCTTTGCTGGCCATTCTCAGCGAGGCGCTCAATGACCAGCATCGTTTAACCAGATCGGGTTTTCGCATGCTATGCCAAGCATTATCGAGTGGCTCCGTGTGGCGCCTGCACTATTGCGATCTTGACGCGGCTCTCCGTTGCCTAGAGTCACTCCAGACTTCCTTACCGGAAAGCAGATTCAAACCCGACCGCAGCTCAACATCCTCGCCGGAAATTCGCTATCATTAGTTCTCTGGAATTTCCTGTCCAGACCTTTTCCGATGAGGTCGGCTCCTCGCGACTTGGAGTAATCACGATGAAGAAGAAGTGGAAGGTCGTAATTGTAGAGCCCTGCCATTTGGTCTGCGCAGGAATCGTTCAAACCTTTGCGCGGACGGCATTCTCTCGGCATTCACATTTTCTGACTATGAGAGACTTATGGAATGCGATTAGCGAGAATGATCGAATCGATCTCTTTGTAATCGATGTGGAACAGACCCTCACCGCAATTCGATCAGACATAACAAAGTTGCAGCAGCGCTTCCCGAATTCGTACATTGTTCTGCTCTCAGAAGTCATTGATCAAGATGCGACCATGCAAGCGCTCCAAGCAGGAGTCCATGGTTTCATTTCGAGGGCAACACGACCCGACGTGATGATAAAATCACTCGAGCTTATTGTTCTTGGTGAACGAATCTTCCCAGCGCATGTTTTAGTGAATAGTGGTTTATCTCCTCAAGCACACCCTCCGACGCACCACAGAGGTGAGTCCCAGATGAAATTGTTTGGTCTTTCTGCGCGGGAGCTTGAGGTCTTGCAATCGCTTGGCGAGGGAAAATCGAACAAGGAGATCGCCAGGCAGCTCGACATTTCAGACGAAACAGTGAAGGTGCATGTAAAGGCGATTCTGCGCAAGTTGCGTCTCAAGAATCGCACGAAAGCGGCACTGTGGGTCAATGGCTCGCGGTTACCGGATCTCCCTCCAGATCCGAGCCTTCAGTTGTCTGGCTCATCTGCCCTGCCCCGCCCGGGTTCAGCCAATCACTAACCACTCGTTTCGTTGAGCGAAAGGCTCGATTTGTGCAAACTTACATCTGACGCTCTGCAGATTGCCAAATCTATAACCGACGCACCCCTCTGCAGGGAACCTCGCGCTTCATACTCAGTCAGGCATGAGCGCCGCGAGTGACGGGATCCGGCAGGTTCCGGATCTGCCCATAGCATCGCGATCAGCCGTACCTACCCTGCCGTAGATGAGCTGAGTACCGGGAGATCATAGTTGCCATAGATGTTTGGTAGACGCTCTACGTTCTCGAGCATTCCTTCCTTGATCGCCCATATTATCTCATCGACACCATCTGCCACGGAGTATCTCGGCTCAAAGTGTAAGCGAGCGCGCACCTTCGAAAAGTCTACTCGGTAGTTGCGCAAATCGGTACCATTGGAACCGTAGTAGACCTTACGGTCAGGAAGTCGGATTAGAATAATATCAACAATTTCCTTTTTTGTGTGGTTATTCCGTTCTGTGCCGACGTTGAAAACCTCGAAGGAGATATCTTCAGCTGGGAAAACTAGCACTCGTTCGATAAGCGTCGCGAAGTCCTTGACGTGGCAATACGGCCTCCAACTCTGCTCGTCATAGACCACGAGCTTTTTGCCTAGGTAGAGTTTTCGAACGAACTCATTCACCGTCAGGTCAAAGCGCATCCGCGGTGACAGTCCGAATGCTGTTGCGAATCGCAATATGGTAGCATGGTAGTCAACCTTACCCTTTAATGACAGAATGTACTTCTCTGCGGCCACTTTGGACTTGGCATAAAGTGACAATGGCAACAACGGTGACTCTTCGTTGACGAGAATGTCCTCTTCAACCAGCCCATAGTTCGAACACGTCGAGATGAATACAACGCGTTCCAAGCCCCTCCCAATCAACTGGTCTATGCAGTTCCGTAAAGCGAGGTCATTTATTGCGGCGGACTCATTTGGGAACTTTTTTGTGATAGGATCGCCAACGAGCCCTGCCAGAAGAACAACGTCAGTGACGCCATCAAGTGCGTAATTGAGCCTCGATGCATCCCCCATGTCTCCAGTTACCAGACGGTAGCGGGGATGCGCAAGATAAGCCAGCGGAATACTTCCATGCCCGTAGACGTGCAGATCGAGATTGGTGACTCGGTAGCCAAGCGAGAGCAAGTGCATTGTCAGGGGGCTTCCGATGTAGCCTGATCCACCTATAAGGAGTACGTGGCGAGGCGAAGAAGATCCGTATTTTGCCATTATACGCTTTTGTTCATCCGCTATACGCCGTGCAATATCCTCCGGATAGTTGGCGAAAGGGTCTGTTCTCATCTGTCGCTCCGCCGTACTTATGCTACGCTTTCCACGGTGCGCGAGCTAAGATCTCGCCGCTGCGTTGAACTTTGTATGTTGCACTATAAGCTCGCGAACCGTGTTCCAGCGAAACTCCTGCAACAATGTGCGAAGGCGTCCCTCCGTTCGCCCAAGATTGACGTAGTGTCGAAACGCACGGTTCCTGCGCAAACCCGATACACGCGGCTGCTCAGGATCCAGCTCCCAAGGATGAATGTAGAAGACGTAGGGGCGGCCGCTTGCCAGGAGGTGATGAACACCGGCTCGGAACAGACGGTAAGGAAGAAACCGGAAATAGGCACCGCCGCCCCATGGAAGCCCGTAACCCAATATGGGCAGAGTAGACACGCAGACTTCATAAAAGCCTGAGCGAACTTCATATACCTGCTCTCCGGCAGGGGTCGCGCCAGCTAGCTTCCCATAACGATCATGGGCGATGACGGTAAACGCTGATGAGTCATATTGAAACCCGATTTCACGAAGCACGTCTATCGCCCACTCGGTGATGGAAAAGCAAGGGGCGCGATATCCAATGACTGGGGCACCAATTATGTCTTCGAGCAGATCTTTCGACCGCTTTACATCCGAGCGGAACTGTTCAACGGAGAGCAAATCGATCCGTTCGTGGCCAAAGCCATGAGAAGCCACCTCGTATCCGGCATCAGAAATCGCTCTTACGAGTGACGGCAAACGCTCAGCAACCCACCCAAGAACAAACCACGTACCCCTCGCGCCTCGATCGACCATAAGTTCAAGAATGCGGAAAACATTCCTCTCCACGCGCAATTCGAGCCGATCCCAACAGTCCCGACTGATTGCTCCTCTCAGGTTTTCGACATGGAACCAGTCTTCGACGTCAACGGTAAAAACTGCATATCTCTGCACAGCTTTCATCGCTACTGTCTCTTCCCGATCACACGCGCGGGAACGCCACCAACGATTACGTTTTCTTCAGTTATGTCTTTGGTCACTACCGAACCGGCCGCCACGATCACGCCGTTCGCAATACGCGTACCTGCTGTCACCACACTATTGGCCCCCAACCAGACATCGTCGCCAATCACGATGTCTTCCTCCGTTCGTTCTTGCCACATCATTGGCCGACCTTTCGCCGTTCCGTGATTCGCGGCGAAGAGACAAACGCCAGGCCCCATCAAGACGTCATTACCAAGTACTATCTTCGATTTATGACCAGCCCAAACGCAACAATTGTGATTGATATGCGAATTGCGCCCAATATAGACGTTCTCGGCATATCGAATTGACGCTGTAGCGTGAATACGGATGTTCCTGTCAGAGTGAATATGCCTGCGCCAAGCAACCTGTTCATGAATGTAGTAGGCGAAGCTGTAAGCGAGACTTTGCAGGAGAGAGGGAGAAACTAGGCTGCGGAGCACCTCTCCGACTGGCTTCATCTTTTCTCGAAAGCTCTTTTCCTCACCGCTGGCCTCCCTAATCCGACGAGCTACAACGAAAAGTGAGGG
>QGVC01000146.1 GCA_003242645.1 Pseudomonadota bacterium | reverse complement strand
GTTGCTCATTCAGACCGGCGAGCGACCGCCCGAGAAACGCATTCCGATTTTGGAACGGATCAGCACCTCGCGCGGCGATTTCTGGCGCTATCCGCCAATTCGATGATGGTGGCCTGAATTGTTCAGGGTCGCTTTGTTGCGATTCAGAAATGGCAGCCAAGGTCTCGAAGGCGAGCGAGATCAATTCTTGTTCTGCGCCGGCAGAAGCTGCCAGGTGCCGACTGCCTCGCGTTCTATGACATTCGGGTCGGTTGGGATTTGAATGTATTTGCCCTCGGACCAGCTCTTCTCGAAGGTTCGATAGTAGCGCGAGAACGGATTACCTGACTGGCCCGTTGGCTGCACGAATAAGGAGTTATCGAGGTCAGAAAGATCATAAATTGCCCGCAGGCTCGCTGCATGCCTGTTGGCAAAGGGCTTATCCGTCCCGAATTCGACGATGCCGCGATTGAGGGTATAAGGCCCGCCAGGGGAGGCGGCACCGACATTGAAATAACGCCCGATTATGGGGAGCGCAGAAAACGCTCGATGCTCGCCAAGTGCGGTATGGGCCTCGCCCCAGGACCACTTGGCGCGATCGGTGCCAAAGGTTTTTTCGAGGTCCTCGAGTGCCCGCCGCAGTGCAGATGCGAGGACGTCTGAACAGCTTTCTCGTTCAGGCGTCCTGCGGTCGTCGCACCAGTCCCGGCTTGTCGCCTCTCCCTTGAGCAAGCGAATCATCGCCTTCGCCTGAGGATGAAAAAAGCTCGGGAAGGTCGGCCCGAGATCGTCCGCGTAGATGCCCCGAACGGACTCGCGGAGCCATGCGATGAAAATCAGCGGCTCCGCAAGATCAGCGCGCATTGAGGCATCCCACCGGCTCAAGAGATCGAGCACCTCTTTATTTTCCGGAGCCGTGGCCGCGGGTCTGGCGGCGGCGATCATCAGTGGAGCGAGCTCCGCAAAAGCGGGGGAGTGGACATCGAGCTGTGCCGCTTGCATCGAGCTCATATCGTGTCGATCCCGGTCGACAATAAGCTCCCGCACACGACGATGCCGGTAGTCCGCATCCCAGTCGAAGGTGATGAGGTGCGGATAGTTGTCGGGCACGATGCGCGCGTTTGCGGTGCCGATCGCCCCCTCGGGCGGATCGACGATATGCGGCATGTCTTTTAACGGCACGAAACCCTGCCAATCGTAGATCGGGTCCCAGCCCGGCACAGGCGCACGGCCAGCCACCAGGTTGTCTGGGTGGCGAACCGGCAGGCGGCCGGGCGCGATCATGGCGATTTTTCCCTGGGTATCGGCAATCACCATGCTTTGTATCGGGACGACGAAGGATTGGGCACGCTCGATGTAGTCATCAACCGTGCGGACTCTCTCGTCGATCAGCCCGGCAAGGATGGTCGTGTCGTCGTCTGACAATGCCGTCCATTGCAAGGCCGCGACATGGTCTGGCCCAAGAAGCTGGCCAAGGTTTCGAAAACTTGGGGGAAGCACCGGTCCATGTCGGGTGCGGCGACGTTCGATCAAACGTGTCTCGCCGCCGGCGACGCGGATCTCCATCACGTCGACTTCGAATCGTTCCCACCCCGTCGGCGTCAGATATTCTTCGGGATTATCGGGGTTCAGCTTTTCGATGAACACGTCCTGGACGTCGGCTTCCGAATTCGTGAAGCCCCACGCCAAGGTATCGGTCCGTCCAAGGACAATGATCGGCGTGCCGGGTAAGCTCGCCCCGACAAGATTGATCCGGCCGCGGTCGGTGGTTTCGAGCGCAAGATGGGCCAAATACCAGATGGAAGGTGCCGACAGCCGCAGGTGGGGATCGTTGGCGAGAAAGGGCTTGCCCGTTGTTGTCCGCGACCCCGCAACCACCCAGCTGTTCGATGCACCGGGATCTAGGATCTCATCGAGTGCCGCAGTTCTTGTCGTGGACTGCGCCGTGCTCAGCGGTCTCAACGGATAGAGCGAGGCGATGTTCGGCATCGGCGGTGGGTGTTCGCCGCCGTTGAGCGGCATGACGTCGTCAAACTCGGCTGGCGAGAGACCTTGAGCGGCGAGCGTCAGGCGTCGAATTTCAGCGTTGAGATTGGCGCTGAGGTTCAGCGCCATGACTTTGATGATCGTGAGGCTGTCTGCGGGCCGCCAAGGCTCGGGCCGATGGCGGAGCACCAAGAACTCCGGCGGCAGACGGAGCTCGAACAGGCTTGTCCGACGCTCCAGGAACGCGTTCACGCCCTCTGCATAAGCCGTAAGCAGCGCCTGGGCGTCGGGCGGTAATTTCGCATAGCTGCGCTCGGCGTGGCCGGCGAGGTCGAGCGTGCGCAGGAAGATGTCGAGCTCGAGCGTACGATCACCAAAGATTTCGGAGAGCCGGCCCTGGCCCGCTCGGCGCATCATTTCCATCTGCCACAGCCGATCCTGGGCATGGGCGAACCCGAGGCCCCGATAAAGATCGGCCGTGCTTGCGCCTGTGATGTGAGGCACCGCATTCCCGTCCCGCGCGATGGTCACGGGCTTTGCGAGTCCCGGTATCTCGAGGGTGCCGCTCAGCGGAGGCACCGTGCCGCGAATGATGATGGCCAGACCACCAACCGCGGCTGCGATGATCAGACCAGCGCCGAGGAGCGCGCGTCTTGCCCAGACCCTTCTCCGCTTCATGCGGCTTTCCGGAGTAGTTGAACCTGCGATGGTTCTGCGCCCGATGAACATGGCGCTGCGGTGACGAGGTCAGAACGCAGGCGCGCCGGAAAAGGTCCCAGCACGGAGATCGATGGATCACCGGCCTCCGCCGATATCGATGATGGTGTTGGTGACGTAAGAGGCTTGTGGCGAAAGCAGAAAGAGGACGACTTCGGCAACTTCCTCCGGCTTGCCTGTCCGCCCTAATGGCACCGTGGGGCCGAGCTTCGCCAGGCGTTCCTTGTCTCCCATGTCGTCGTGAATGGTCGTCTCGATGAGGCCGGGTCGCACCGCCGTCACGCGAATGCCCTGAGGTGCAAGCTCGAGAGCGAGCCCGGTCGTGAATGTATCGATGGCACCTTTTGAAGCGGCATAGCTGAGAGAGCCGTTGGCGCCGCCCAGCCGGGCTGCCGCCGATGACATGTTGACGATAGCACCACCCTTGCCACCGAGCTTGGTGGACATGCGTTTGGCCGCTTCGCGCGCGCACAGGAACTGGCTCGTGATGTTGACGCGCCACATCTCATCGAGCTCCGACGCCACCACCTCGGTGATCGGCTTCATCAGATGAACAATGCCGGCGTTGTTGAAGAGGGCCGTGACTGGGCCAAGCTCCCGGTCAACGGTTTCAAACAGCCGCACGACGTCGTCCTCACGACTCACGTCTCCCTGAACGGCGATGGCACGCCCGCCGGCTTTCTCGATCTCGTTGACGACAGCCTCGGCGTGCGCCGGGTTACGATTGTAGTTGACCGCGACCTTATATCCGCGTGCACCGCCGAGCTTTGCTGTGGCAGCACCGATGCCGCGGCTGCCGCCCGTCACAATGAGAACACCCGTCATGCGATTATCCCTGTTTATGCCGGCCCAACTATTCGGGCAGGGGAGGATAGCTCCTCAGGACTCCAAGGGAAAGGAGCGCGCGAGCGGCAAAGTCCGTCGGCGCCTGCCATATGTTTGACAAACATGCTGAGTCCAAGGCTTCGCGCAACGCAACAAGCTGAGGTTCGGGTATGGTGAAAGGTGTCGATCGCCGGACGGTGATCGTCAACTCCGGTCGTGCGCTCCTGGCAGCGCTCGCACTTGGAGGATTCGCTTTGCCGGCACGTGCAATGGCTGGCCTGAAGTTTGGTGAGAAGTTTCCCTTCTCCTATGATTGGCTGAAGCAAAAGGCGCGTGCACTCGCCAAGGAGCCCTATGTCCCTCCGCCTCGGCCGGCGCCGGAGATCGTGCAGCAGATCGATTACGCCGAGCACGGCAAGTTGCGCTTCAAGCCCGAATACGCACTGTTTGCCGATGGTCCGGGTCAGTTCCCGGTGACATTCTTTCACCTCGGGCAGTTCTTCCCGAAAACGGTCACGATGCATGCCGTTTTCGGCGGGGAGGCACGGGAGATTCTTTATTTGCCCGAATATTTCGAGATGCCGGCGTCATCGCCGGCGAGGAAGCTGCCCGAGTCTGCCGGATTTGCAGGCTTCCGCTTTCAGGAGAGCCGGTTTGGTCATCCGGGGCGGGATGGCAAGCCGCTCGACTGGCGGAAGAATGATTGGGTCGCCTTCCTTGGCGCCTCGTACTTCCGCGCCATCGGCTCCGATTATCAGTACGGCATTTCGGCCCGCGGCATCGCAATTGATCCGGCCGTCGCCGGGGTGGCCGAGGAATTCCCGGATTTCACGAACTTCTACATTGAGGCTCCGGCAGATGGGTCCAACGAGGTCACCGTCTACGCCCTGCTCGAGGGGCCAAGCGTCACTGGCGCTTTCCGCTTCGTGATGCGGCGTGATCGGGCCGTAACCATGGACATCGAGAAGGAGATTCATCTGCGCCGCGACGTTCAACGGCTGTGCATTGCGCCGCTGACCTCGATGTACTGGTACTCGGAAAAGAAGAAGCCGGAGGGCATCGACTGGCGTCCCGAGGTGCATGACTCGGATGGGCTGGCCATGTGGACCGGTGCCGGCGAGCGCATCTGGCGGCCGCTCAACAACCCGCCGCGCACCATCACCTCCGCTTTCGCCGATGAAAACCCTCGCGGTTTCGGCCTCATGCAGCGTGATCGCAACGTCGACCACTATCTGGATGGCGTGGCCTACGAGCGCCGGCCGAGCCTGTGGGTGGAGCCCATCGGGGCTTGGGGCAAGGGGGCGGTGCAACTCATCGAGATCCCGACCGACGACGAGATTCACGACAACATCGTCGCTGCTTGGGTTCCGGCCGAGCCAGCGGTTGCGGGGCAGTCTCGCACCTACCGCTACAGGCTCTACTGGCAAGCGGAGGAGCCCGAACCCGGACCCCTTGCGCGGGCTGTTGCTTTGAGGATCGGGAGGGGTGGTGAGCCTGGCAAGCCGCGTCCCGCTGGGGTTCGGAAGTTTGTCGTGGAATTTCTGGGCGGGCCGCTCGAGGGGTTGCCGACGGGCACGCTCCCCGAGGCCGTCATCACGGTATCACGGGGCGTGGTGTCTCACGTCTTCACCGAGGCCGTTCCCAACGATGTTCCTGGTCATTGGCGCGCTCAGTTTGACCTCACTGTCGACGGTACAGATCCTGTCGAAATGAGGATCTACTTGCGTCTCAATGGCGAGGCATTGAGCGAGACCGTGCTCTATCAGCACCATCCATTCTGATGATGAGTCCCCTTACGGGTCGGGGTACCGGGTGTCGAAGGTGTCATTACCGCAGTTGGGGCACTGAGGGATGATCTCGCCCCTTTCGAGGTACACGCGGGCGTGGCAGTTCCGGCATTGGTAATCGCCCGTCTCGAGGGCTGTTTCGCCCTTGCGAACAACCATGGCGCCGACTCCTCACTTACGAGGAAACCTGCTTCAGCAACCACGTGTCCCGCGTGGGGTTCCAAACGCGCCCGAAGCCCGGCTCCCCTCTTGAGGCACGAGGGGAGCTGGGCTTTTCGCGGCGAAGTCTCAGTGCCTGTTGCGGACGACGGCAATGGCAGCCGGCGAGTATGCCTGCGGGTTGAGCGAAACCCAAACCCTCGGGTCCAGGAACGACTGCCGCATGATGTACTCGTATGGCTTCATGTACCAGAGCATCACCTCGTCGACCTTGTTATCGAGGATGAAGTCGCCCTGGGCGGTGCGCGCAGTGAGCACTGCGTGGCCTTCTCCCAGCTCATCGCGCACAACGGTCAAAAGCAGGGCGCTGGGCGGCCATCCACGCTCGATGAGGATTTTCCGCTTCAACAGCGCATAGTCCTCACAGTCGCCCCGATCGGTGGGCAAGGTCCACTTCTCATTGACGCCGTACAACTCGTAATCAGTCGCAGGACGAATTTTGCGGTTGACGTACCTGTTGACCTCGTCGAGCTCGCTCAAGCGCTCCGGGGTGGCATGGAAGCGGCGATCGCTTCGCGGCCCTGGGGTGCACTCGCTCGGCATCTTGTTGCAGAATTCAATGAAACCGAAGGGCGGAACGGCTTGCCCGAACACGCGCATATAAAGCGCGGACTGCTCTGCGGCTCTCATTCTCGAGTTGTCCGCGGCTGCGCTGCCAGCATGGAGCAACCCGGAAATGACAATGAGCATGAGAGCCTTGACTCGCATGACACGCAACCCCACCCACAACTCGCTACACGCTCCGAGGAACCCTCTGAAAAGCCCCGGACCGTCCGCTAGACTTTTCCTGTCAAGCTGCCGCTCCATTGCGACGAAATCGTGTTGCCCCGTCCCGGGACGGTCATTCATCCCCAGCTGCGGGGACAAAGCCGGATCAGAGGAAGGAGCACCGCTCGTCATCGCGCTCTGGACGTCGGGAGAATCGAGACCGCACTTTTCAGTGTGATGACGGATGACCTTGGCACGAGGCTTGCCGGCTAAAGCTTCGTCGTCCGTTTTCGGCAGCGTTTCCTTCCCAATGTCCATTTTGAGCGAAGCGTTCGATACAGGTGTGGCTTGCGCAGCCGGGCCACCGGTATTCTCGAGGGCACATGCGGCGGTCGGCGTCGAAACCATGGGCAGCTCGCAATCGCACTACTGTTCGGTCCTGCAGAGCACTGCAGCCGGGTGATCGTGGCCGGTGGCCTGAGGTCCTTTTGCCTGTGGGATCGAGTATCGCAGCGAGCTGTTAAGGAAGGGTAATCCGGCTTGCCAAAATTGATGGTCAGTGTCGGCGAGCGAGGAGGGCGCTTTCAATCCTTGTGGGAGCCGGCTCGGCTCGATCGCCCGCCTTCATAGACGCGGAAGCTGCGCTGCTTGACCTGAACGAGACGCGCATTACGGACTTCTGACAGGGGCCACCATGCGGAGAGCTGTCGTCCGGATGACACGTCGTCGGGCCTGAACAGCTCGTGGCGCACCAGCCGGAGCTGATGGAGGTGTTTCATTTCGTTGTATCGCGATCCCACTTCGGTGCTCATCGATCCGATGAACCGGTCGATCACCTCGCCGGCATGTGTCAGGGGCAAGATGAGCATCTCAATCGGGACCGGATTCTTGCCTGGTGCCGACGCCTGCAGCTCGAGCAACCCAGCCAGTCCCTCCTGCGAGATTGAGGCCAACATCCGCTTCAACGTGAAACGATCCTCCGGCGACCAAAACCCGAGAAAATTGCGACGGCGGAGCTCGCAACCGAACTGCTCGCAGAGCCTCGTACCGGCAATGCGGAACCGGTACGCCTCGAAGTTCATCCGCTCCAAAACGAAAACTAGGGGAAGGATGCCGGCAATGTGGGCCGGTTCGATTTCGAGCCGTTGGGGCGCGATGCGCGAGCCCCTGAGCCCGTTCCAGTAATGAAAGAGGGTCAGGCTCGTGTCATTCTTCATCCGGTTCACCTGAAGGGGAAACGCTTCACCCCATTGTCCCCCTTGCTCGACCACGAAATTCCCTCGTTTATTGTTGCTCCAAGCACCAGCCGAAGTTGCTTTCGGTCTCTGGTGCTCTCAGGATTCAAAGGTGAGCAGAATTCATGCCAGCAGTTTCGCCTGCGGCTCTTACGTCCTGAGGAGTTGCCCGGATGGTGAAGGCTCTTTACATGAAGGCAACCTGAAGAAGGACCGGTTGGTGCGCCAAGAGCCGTTCGTTAACGCTCCGTACGTCGTCCTGGGCTTGCTCGCCGCATTCGCCCTGGTCCATATCGTTCGCGCCTTCCTGTCCGATCTGGATGACGCGTACCTCGTTCTAACCCTCGGGTTCATTCCGGCGCGCTATGGCGGCAGCCCGTTCGAGCTGCCTGGCGGCGGGTTGACCGGTGTTACCTCCTTCTTCACTCACATGTTCGTGCACGGCGACCTGTTTCACCTCCTGGTGAACAGCGCCTGGTTACTGGCGTTCGGGACGCCGCTGGCTCGCCGCATCGGGACGGTGCGTTTTCTGGCGTTCAGCACACTGTGTGGGGTTGCAGGCGCGCTCACGTTCCTGGCGCTCAATCCTGGACTGCTGGCGCCGATGGTCGGAGCCTCGGGTGCTGTGTCCGGCATGCTGGGTGGGCTGCTGCGGTTCCTGTTCAATGCCATCGACCGCGGCGGCGCAGGGCTGATACCGGAGGGCGCCCGCGAGGTGCCACGGATGGACTTAGGAGAAATGCTGCGCGATCGGCGTGTCCTGTTCACCGTTGCCCTGTGGGTCCTGTTGAATTTCATCTTCTCGATTGGATTTGGCGGGCTCGGGGAGCAGGGCGTGGCGTGGGAAGCGCATCTCGGGGGCTTCTTTGCCGGCCTGATCACCTTCGGCGCGTTCGATCGCGCGGCCCCGACCCCGACTCCGACTGGGCCTCCCCTGCAGAAGCGAAGCGGCTGGGTTGCTCTGCCTGATTTTATGGAGCACGATCTAACTACCAGGATTTAATCCCTTGGTCACAAG
>QGVC01000567.1 GCA_003242645.1 Pseudomonadota bacterium | reverse complement strand
AGCGGGAAAGTCCCCCCGGGTTGGCCCCCCGGGCCGGCGGGAAAGATGCTCGAGCGGCAGCAACAGATTGTTCTCGACGCTCATATGAGGAAACAGGCTCGATTCCTGCGGAACGTAGAAAATTCCGCGGCCGAGCACCGTATGCGATGGAATTCCGGTGATGTCCTCGCCATCGAAACGGATCACGCCGGATTTCGGGCGCAGGAAACCGCAAATCGTTTTCATAATGGTCGATTTGCCTGCGCCGTTGAGGCCGATCAGACCCGTGATCGTGTTCGGCTGCACCTTGAGGCTGACACCGCGCAGAATGTCGATGTCGCCGATGTAGCTCGCCGTTACATTTTCCATGGACAGGAGCGCCGTCATATCTCCGCTCCTCCGAGATAAGCTTCAATCACCACCTTGTCGGTCAACACGGCGCGGGTGCTCTCATCAGCGATGACCGTGCCGGCGTTCATGCACACGGTGCGGGGGCAAAGCTCGACGACCACCGGCATGTCGTGGCTGACCACCAGGAACGTTTGCCCCTCGGCATGCCGACGCCGGATGAACCCTGCCATGATCTCCTTCATGGTCGGATGGATGGCGGCGAACGGCTCGTCGAGCAGCGCGATGCGCGGCGGCACCATGAAGCAGGAGCCGAATTCCAGGAGCTTTTGTTGACCGCCGGAAAGCTGACCAGCGTCGAGCGCGGCCACACGGGTGAGCGAAAGATCCTCGACGAGCTTCCATGCCCGCTCTTCCGCCTCGCTCTGCGGAAGCCCCAGCGCGCAGCCCGCGACCATGAGATTGTCGATGACGCTCATGCGCGGGAATACGCGCGTGAGCTGAAACATGCGCATGACGCCGCGGCGCGCCAGCTCCGCCGGGGGGAGGCCTTCGATGGAATTTCCATCGAGAAGCACACGTCCGGAATCCGGGGCGAGATGGCCGCTCAGAATATTGATGAGCGTTGTTTTGCCGGAGCCGTTCGGGCCGATCAGTCCGACAAGCTCACCATCGTCGATCGAAAAGCTGACGCCGTCGAGGGCCCTCACGCCGCCGAAGCTCTTCGATACGTTCTCTATGACAAGGCACGGCATGGCGACCTCACTTCTCCGGCACCGCATCTTTCAGCGCCGGGCGGTGGATGCCGGTGCGCATGACGTAGCGCGAGAAGAGGCCCCACAGTCCCTCGCGGAAAAACCGGCCGAAAATGATGACGAGCAGCGCGAAAATGATGAGCTGCAGGCCGCCGAAATCGCGCAAGTACTCCGAGGCGACATAGACCAGGAATGCGCCGATGAGCGGCCCGGCCAGCGTGCCGAGCCCGCCAATCACGGCCATGCTGATGATGATGCCTGTCTGCCCAATCAGGCCGAGCTCAGGGCTGATGAGGCCAGCGAAATGGCCGTAAAGAGCACCAGCAAGGCCACTGACGGCCGCGCTGATCGCGAAGGCATTCGTCTTCCACAGGACGACCTTCACGCCACGGCTCGCGGCGGCAATCTGGTCATCACGTATGGCGCGGAGGTAAAGGCCGGCTGGTGTGCGTAGCAGGAAGAACAGGCCGACCTGCGTGAGCGTCAGAATTGCGAGCATAAAGTAATAATAAGCGAGCCGATCGTTGAAGAGGCCGGGGACGTTCAGGCCGAGATCCCCGCGTGTGATGTCGATCGAGTTTGAGATGACAAGCCGCATGATCTCGGCGAACGACAGCGTGGTCAGCGCGAGATACGCGCCTGTGAGGCGCAGCACGATGCGCCCGAGCAGAAGCCCGATCAGGCCCGCGACGACGATCGCTGCGAAAATGCCGATGAGCGGCGGGACGTTGTAGTAGTAGGACAGCAGCCCCGTCGAATAGGCGCCGATCATCGCGAACGTCGCCGGCGCAAGCGAAAATTGCCCCGTATAGCCGGCGAGCAAATTCCAGGCGGCGGCCAGCATCGCGAAATACATCGAGACGATGACGACGCCTCGCCAATACTCGTTGCCCATCACGAGCGGCAGAAGCGCGACAAAGGCAAGGATCGCCAGCGAGGCGATGAACTCCCGTCTGTTGCGTGCGCTCGAGTCGGTCCAGCGTTCCATGGCGTCACACCTCGCGCACGCGTTCGCCGAACAGGCCCTGCGGGCGGAACAGGAGCACCAGGATCAGCAGGATCAGCCCGAAGGTGTCGCGATACTGGTAGGAGATGTAGACGCCGCCGAAGCTCTCCAGCACGCCGAGGCCCAGGCTCGCGATGATGCTCCCGGGTATCGATCCC
>QGVC01000145.1 GCA_003242645.1 Pseudomonadota bacterium | reverse complement strand
CACCTGACTCGGTCTGGGCAAGATCGTTTAAACGAGCCGGGAATGTAGTGTCGCAGGCCACCGCTATGGTGTTCAACATGGAGCTGGATCGTGGGCCTGAAAAAGCTATTCGGCGGGAGCGAAAGCAAGCAGATCTCGATTCCGGTGGACACGACACCAGCGGAACTTCGAGCGCTGCGGAAGCCGTTCGTGGACACTCTGACAAGCATGTTCAGGAGCGGCGGGGGACCAAGCTACGAGGGACCGCTCGTCGCGCCCATAACGGACGCGGAGCGAGCGATGCTGCTTCAACTCCAGCAAAGCGGAATGGGGCGGCAGGGGCTGATCGAGGACACGATCGCGGGGCGGTTTCTGCCAGGACAGGAGGGCGCAAATCCGTTTCTCGACGCGGCAATTCGAGCGGCGCAAAGGCCGACGCTTGAAGGGCTAGAGGAAACCCTTTCCCGCACCCTTCCCGGCCGGTTCACGGAGGCCGGGCACTTCGTGCAGCCGCAAGGTTCTTCGGCCTTCGACCGCGCCGCGGCCATCGCAACCCGCGGGGCGGCGGATGCGCTTGCCGACATTGCCACGAATATAAGCTTTGGCGCTTACGAGAGTGAGCGCGGGCGGCAGCAGCAAGCCATTCAGCTTGGGCAAATGGAAGTCGACACGATGATCAAGAACCTTCAAGCCCAAGCCCTCCCGCGCCTGATCGAGGATCTTGGCATTGAGCGCGGCTTACAGGAGTTCCAGCGCAAGTCCGAAGCCCTGATCAAGGCGCTTGCGATTGCGGCCGGCGTCCCGATCGCGCAACAGGGTACCATCGCCCAAGGCACGTCGCAGAGCTACAGGGGCGTCATCCCCGGCCTGTTCGGTTCAGGCGGACCGTTCCCCGGCGGGCTCGGCAATCCGTTCGCCTCGACGGCATAGGAGGTGAGCATGGCTCTCAACTCGATTTTCAGCGGCATCGGCAGCCTCTTTGGCGGCGGCGATGCGTCCCTGGTGCAGCCCACGGGCAGGGTGTCTTTCCAGACGCCCGGCTCGCTGTTCCACTCGCTCGGCATTGGCCAGACCCGCGAGGAGTTCGAGTTCCAGCGCGAGCAAGAAGAGCGCCGCCGGGCGCAGCTCATCGAGCAGCAGCGACAGCAGCAGATGCGCGGCATTCTTGAGCGCATTCAGCAGATCCGCGCCGCAAATCCGAACGCCGCGCCTCACGAAGTCTTCAACCAGATCATCCAAGATCCGGGCTTCGCCGACGCGTTCGTCTCGATCGGCGCGGACCAGTTCACGGGCATGATCAACGACATCCTGAAGGCCGTGCAGCCGCCCAAGCCGGAGCAGTTCACGCTCTCGGCCGGCGAGGCGCGCTTTGACGAGACCGGCCGCCTGATCGCCGAGCGCGCCCCGGCGAAGATCCAGGAGTACGAGTATCTGAAAACGCTCAGCCCGGAGCAGCGCGCGGCCCTTGCCGATGTGATCAACCAGTTCGACGAAGGCAAGTCGACGCAGGCCGAGCGTGCGGTGGCCCGCATGCTGGAGCTGGGCTGGATCGACGACCGTACCGCGCTTGGCATTCTCGGAGGCACGCTCAAAATAGTCACGGAACGCGACGCGGCCGGCAACCCGATCGGTCACACCCTGGTCGATCTGACCTCGAAAACAGCCATACCTCTCGGGAGGCCGTCGCAGCCGCGCCTCCCCGGCGAAGCGCCGGTCCCGGGCCAGCAGGACGCTCCGGTCGACCCCAACGAAGAGCCCGGCAAGCGGCTTGAAGACTTGAGCCGCCTGGACGACCCGGCCTCGATGTTCGACGCGGTGGGCATTATCCCACGGGCGACCGAAGTTCTGGGCGGGATCGCGGGCCAGTTCGTGCCTGAGCTGGCGACGCCGGAGATCAACGCCAAGCGAGCCGCGCTCTCCGCGTACCGGGCCGCGCTCATGCAGATGCACGGGGTTCCGCGGCTGAAATCGGTGATGGAGCTCATAATGGAGCAGATGCCCGACATGAGCGGCCGCTCCAACCCGCAGCAGGAGCTCATCAAGGCCATGACCGTGCGGCAGCGGCTTGAGACGGAGCTCGACGCCCTACAGGACGAGCTGGTCGACCCCGAAGTGCCGGCCAACGTCAAGCGTGAGGCGGCCGAGGCCGCACAGCGCATCCGCTCCGTGCTGCGCGCCATGCCGACACGCGAGCAGATGAACAACCGTCTCAAGATGCACCGCGAGGGCAAGATCCCGCTCGGGCTCGGCGAGCTCAAGGAGAAGGCTCGCGGCGCGGCTCGGGCTACCACCGAGGCCATCGCGTCGGGCGGCGAGAGCTTGGAAGGCGGCCGTCTCGACATCCCGAACATGACGCGCGAGCAGATCGAGCGGCTGACGCCCGACCAGATCAAGCAGCTTTCGCCCGAGCAAAAGCGGCAGCTCCGCATTCGCATTCGACAGCTCAAAGAGCAGCGGTAATGGCAACCCTGGACGAGATCGAACGCCTGCTTGACGAGGCGGAGGCCGGGCCTGTGCAGCCGGGTCAAGGTGAGAGGCTTGACACGGGCACCCCTGGGGATCGGGGAGCCTTCCAGTTGCCGGCGATCGTCGTGGGCGATGAGCCCGCGGTCACGGCCCCGGCTCCCGACGCGGCACCCGCGACGCAGACGGTCTCGGATGGGGGCCGCATGTCGCTCGACCAGATCGACGCCTTGCTCGCCGAAGATCTCGGGGACGAGGGCGCTCGCGCGCCGACCGAGTCCGACGTACGCAAGCAGGCGGTATGGGAGGGGCCATTTGGCACAATTGCCGGGCCAATCTCCGACATTGCCCGCGGCTTCAACACGCGGCTCGCCAACGTCATTGGGTTTCCGATCGAAGTGGTGAACGAGGCGCTGAGCTTCGCAGGCTTGGAGTTTTTGGAGCAACCCGGAGACGCACAGAAGGCGATCCGCGACGGCTTCCGGCGCGTGGGGATCGACGTGCGCGACGAGCAGGTGCAGGGCTTTTTCGAGTCGGTCGGCAGCGAGATCGTCCCGGCCATGCTGACGCTTTGGGGGCTCTTTGCCAACGCCGCCCGCATGGCCGCCGCGCGGGGCGAAGAGTTCCTGTCCACGTTCGTGCGCGAAATGGGGCGGTTCACGCAGCGGCACCCGACCGCCACGGTCACGACAACCCTCGGCTCCGTGCCGGGCATGATTGCCGGCGCGGAACGGGGCGGCGAGGTTGGCGAGGTTATCGGCGGCCCGACCGGCCGTGTTGTCGGCGAGACCGTCGGTGGCGTCCTCGGTGGTGCGGTAACGGGCGGGGTCGCCGGCATCCGCACCCGGCCCTCGACCGGGCGCATGGCTCCGATCATTGACGAGTCCGTGCCGGTCGAGCAGCCGCACATCTTTCTTGAGCGGCAGATCCAGCGCGAGAAGATCGCCATTGACATGGCGATCGACGCGGCGCTCAACCGCGTGCGCGATAGCACCACCAACCCCGCGGCCGCCTCAGCCAAAGCTTTCGAGGAATTGCAGAGGGTCCACCGGAACGCGCGAGCCATCGAGCAGAAGCTTTGGGCCAAGGTGCCAAAAAACGCCGTCGTGCCGATCGACGATCTGGTGCAGCTCGCCAAGGAGCTGCGGGCCGACGTGGACATAGACCCCGACGTGGTGCCTTCGCAGTGGATTAGCCGCATTCTCAAGCTGGCGAAGAAACAGGGCAACACCGCCACCGTCCACCAGCTTCGCGTGATCCGCTCGGGTGCGATGCGCGACCATTGGGCCGCGGGCGGTTCGACGGTGGCCGGGCGGCCGCCGAACGAAGAGCTGCGCGCGCGGCTGATCCGGCTCGAACAGGGGATCGAGCAGGCGATCGACAACGCGCTCGGGGACAATGTGGCGTGGCAGCAAGCCCGCGCCTTCACGCGGGAGGTCCGCCAGCGGTTCACCCGCGGCGAGCTGGGACGCATTCTGACCCGCACCGCCCAGGGCGAGACTCGCGGGCACCCCGAAGATCTCATTCTCGACCTGCTGAAACGGGAGCGCGGTCTCCGCTCGATCCAGGAGGCGGCCGATATGAGCGCGGCTCCGGCCGGCGGAGCCGTGGCCCGCATCCCTGGGTCGCGAGACCTGCTTGATGCGACCGAGCGGGCGGTCAAGGACTATCTCATCGACCACATTGACCAGACGATCCGGGCGGCCGAGGGCTTGAACCCCGAGATGGCCCGCAAAGTTGGAGCGCGGGAAGGCCGCAACTGGATCATGAAGTACGAGCATCGTTTAAACGCGATGGCTCGCCTGGGCCGCGAGATGGAAGCCTTGCGCGTCCAGCTCGACGAGGCGCTGCGCCGCGAGGCGGACATTCAAGTCAGCACCATGGCGCAGTACGTCAAGGGCGATCCCGAGAACGCCGTGCGCTACGTTTGGAACGCCGGCAACCCGGCTCAGCGCGCCAAAGAGCTCATGCAGCAGTTCAGACTCGACACGCCGATCAGAGG
This sequence comes from Pseudomonadota bacterium, assembly GCA_003242645.1. The sequence continues at coordinate 4,086 of QGVC01000145.1, read as the reverse complement.
CGATCCGAACCTCGATCCCGAGGCGGTCATGGGCTTCAAGCGCGCCATGCTCGCGGAGCTGCGCCGTCGGTCGAACAACAACCCCGTGCTCATGAAGCAGCAGCTCGAAATGCCGAAGTACCAGCGCATGTTCCACGAGGTTTTCACGCCGTCCGAGTTCGCCCGCGTGAAGCGCCTCGTGGACACCCTCGCCGGTATCCAGCAGGGCACGATCAAGACGCGGGGCAAGATGGCCAACTCGGTCAAGACGTGGGCCGCGCACTTGCTCGGCCTCACCACCGGCCGCATCGTCGCCCGGACCTTCATGACGGGCCAGTCGGGCTCCCTGTCCATCCCGTTCCGTATGGCCGCCGGAATGCGCGAGTGGGTTCGCGAGAGGTGGCAATCGAGCCTGACCGCGTGGTTCGACGAGGCCATTCTGAACCCGCAACGAGAACTCGATCTTCTGTCCCAAGTCCCGGGGACTGAGCAAGAGCTCCGGTTGTTCATCAACCGGATGAAGCGGGCGCTGCAAGTTTCGCAGACAGGCCGCTATGCGGGGGACCGCTACCTCGATCACTTGGCGAACGAGGCGCGGCGGTATCTTAAGGAAACGGGAGAGGATGATGTTTTCTAGTGATGATGGGGCGATGATAAAGGCCGCCGTCGACGGCCTTTCGATTTTGACGCTGGCGGGGTGGGCAGTCGGCGCTCTCCCGGCCGTTGCTACGTTGCTAACAATTGTGTGGACGGCCATCCGCATCTACGAGACGGAGACCGTCCAAAAGATCGTTAAGCGGTTTCGTCGCTCGAAGAAGCGTTCTCCGGAGGCGGGGGAAAGCACGTAATTTGCGGGGTCGGCACCGGCTTCGTGGGATCAATCACGAGCCCCATCGCGCTCAGAGTCTCGATGATCTGAGTGAACGACTCCTTGCACGTGAGCCAGTCCTCGTTCCTCAAGACGATCTGGGCGGCCCCGTCAGGGGACAGAGGCGAGATCGAGATGATCGCGTGGAGCGGGATAAGTACCTTGTGCCTACTAGTAGAAGTAGTAGTCGTAAAAACTTTCGTTACCTGCAAGAACATCATATCCTCCTAGATCTCAGTGTCTCATCCTTGGTCTTCCGGCTCCTTGGGCAGAAACTTCCGCCGCCACTTGGAGAGCTGCGCCCAACCACTGTAGTGAGGTGATTCGCTGCCCGTCCGTAGCATGTGGCCATCGGCGAGCCAGTCCATCATCCCTTGCAGGTTGAAGAAACAGCCGCCGAGCGCTTCCGTGATCTCTTCGCGGTTCCCGGCTTCAATCGCGCGGTGGAGCTCCTGAGTATGGCGGAAAAAGCTCTCGATGTAGCATTCGAGCGGCATTCCGCGCTTCCAGTTGTCCTGTTCCCGCTTCGAGCCATCCGACGCGATCGTGTGTTTGACCATGTAGCGGCCGAACATCTCAAGCGCTTGCGGGCTCAGAATGGCGCGGTAGTCGATCTTGCCTTCATTCGAGTCCCGCGTCGCCCCGGTCTCGAACTCCCGAACTGCACCCGACAACGAGGCTCGATTGGCCGAGGTCATCTTGCCCAGCTCCACGTACTCGGTGCCTTCCGGCTCGAAACGCGGCACTTTCCGCTCCGCTTCCGCCGCATCCTTCGACTTCTCGGCCCAAACCGTGCAGCCGCAATTCGGGCAAGTCCCGTCCACACCGCGCGGGTAATTGGCCGCGGCGTCGCAGTTTCTGCAAGTTCTCTCTTCAAAAGTTCCCATCTTTCCCTCACATCTTGTCAGATACGCCGGAACTCACTCATAGCCTCCGAAAGCCCTTCTAGCCCAATCCTCTTTCCACGGCTCCCGCGGCGGCTCGGGCTCGGGCTTCGGAGCCGGCTCCACCTGCTTCGGGGCCGCAACCTTTTTCGACACCGCCTTCGGCTTCGGCTTCGGCTTCGGCTGCGGAGCCTCAATCGCGGGCTTTTTCATGGGCAGAGGCGGCGTCGGGTCCGGCCGTTGGCTCGAATAGGCAAGATACGCGAACACCGCGCCCCAGAACAAAATCCAGGCGACGAGAAACGTCCGCGCGGTATCGGCCCACAGCCAGTCCCAAATCTCTCGCATGTCAGGGTGCCCTAAAGAGATGTGCGATTGCCTGTAGAGCGGGCGTTAGTCCCGAGAAGCGCTCCGCACTCATTCTTGTAACCCACGGGTGAATGTCCTTCTCCGCCACGAGGAAGATCGGCACGTTCTTCGCGAACGCATAGCCGAGCTCGATCATCGTCCCGATTGACGGGCTTTTCATGCCCACAAGATTGGCGAGCAGGCAGCAGCTCCGATCAATGTCGTATAGGTCGCGGATCATGAAGGACGCCGCCGTGCAGTGCCCCGAGTCGAACCAACCTTGCGCGTGACACTGAAAATCGGAGGGGGTCAGCCCACGCAGTGGATCGAGCGCCTGAACGTGGCCGTTCGTCATGTTGGCGAGCGCCACCGTGGCCTCGTTCCGCCAAGCGACCGCCTCGTGGAACGTCAGGCCGGTCACGGGGCCGGCCAGATAGACGAACTTGGTCACGGGGATCTCCTTATTTCTTCGGGAGCAGCCGGTTACCTAGCAGGCGGGACAGATCGTCAGCGACGGTCCCCAGCATCTCGATGATCGGGCACGTTTCGGGGTTCTTCTCGATCTCGGTGTAATAGACCGTCCGCCGCACCGAGTAGAACTCGGACCCGCCGTTAAGCGGGCAAGACACCTGAACCCAGACGCCGTCGGAGTTGAGCCCAATGTCGAAGATGAGCGGCGCGTGCTTCTCTGTGAGCTCCACCGCTTTGTGCTGCGCCCGCCGAATGCGCAAGTAGAAGCGCCCTATGTCTGGCTTGGGCTCGGGCTTCGCCTTTAATCCGAGCGCGGTAAGCAAACCCTCGACTAACATTTTCCGTCCTCGTTTAAACAGTTATCAGGCTTCCCCGCCACTCAACTTCGCCTGCTTTCTCATCGGCCACCGCGACAATCTCCGGCCACAACAGCCGCCCCTTTCTCCACGTCAGCACAACGAAACCGGAGCGCCAGTTCAGCGGGTTGTCCTCTGTATAACGGAACTGCGGTCCTCCGGGATATGCCAATGTGCCGCAGTCTACTCCGAACCGCGTTCCGTTGTAGTCGGTAAAAGGAGTAACTTTGAGACTGTGAAGGTGGCCTGTAACAATGGACCGTCCTCCCCAGAGAGTGTTATTGTGAGTCGCGTGTATTCCTCCTTTGAACCGATGCTTGATAATAGCTCCGTTAACGCCTCCAATAGCGACCGACCAACATGGTCGCCATTCAGGGAAATGATGAACGAGGCGAGTCCCCTCCACGTTTCGATACTCGGGTGCTGCCATTGCGAGTCGAGTGTTGAAGCGAGCGTCGTGATTTCCCAGCGGCCAAATAAGCTGAGCACGGCCAGCGTTTGCTGCAATTTCTCCAAGTCGCTCTTGGACCAGCTCGATCTCTCGATCGAGTGTTGGAGCATCTTCCCAGCCGATAGGCGGGTGTCGAGATATCGAAGGGGCATCGAGGACATCTCCATTCAGAACAATGATGTCGGGCTTGAGATCTTTCGCGAACTTGACGAACGCGCGATGGGCCGTGGACTTGTAGCCCGGCCAGTAGTGAGCGTCGCTCCCGACCAGCACGACGCCATCGGTGAAGTCGTCAATCTCGATCCGCGCCTCGCTCGGCGGTAACGGATCTTCCTTGATTGACGTGTTCGGGGCCATCAACCGGATGCCGAGGCGGTTCTCGACCTCCTGCCGCAGCGTGTGAACGTGGCGGATGCTACAGCCGAGCACGTCGCTGACCGCGCCCGGTCCCTTGGCTTGATACAGTGCGGCAAAGTCTTCGTCCGAGAGCTTGGGCTTCCTTGACACTCTTGACCTCCGTGCCGGTGCCCGTCGTGCCCCCGAATATACCCGAGTTCCAGGTCGTTTAAACGCATCTACAGCATGCATAGAATCATCGCCCCAATCAGGGTCATCCCCACGCACAGATGGCCAATGTCCGCGTTGCCGAAGTAGTAGCTAATCGTTGCCCCCATCACGCCAAAGCCGGCGACCCAGATGGCCAGCATCTCGGTCGCTAGGCGCATGAAG
>QGVC01000144.1 GCA_003242645.1 Pseudomonadota bacterium | reverse complement strand
CGCTGACGTTTTGGGTCACGGCAATTCGCGCCGCCGCCATAAACCCAACCTTCGCGCATCGTTGAGTCTTTGTCAGACACGCTGCCCTGGTTGACCTTCAGCCCGGTGTCCACTCAAGCGTATCCTACTGTCACGTATGGCATCGTGCGACCATAGTCGCGGCCAAGGCGGCCACGCAGCGTGGCGAAATTGCCTGCTTGTATTGGACAGACGCCCGACTGTTCTCAGTTCCACTACTAGGCCTCATCACTATCCAAACCAAACTCGAAAGTTGAAAGGCAGAAAAACGTACAATCATGGGGGCGCGGGGCGGCCGCAGCGCGCGGGACCCAAAACGGTCCCTATCCGCGCGCCTGCCCTCACGCGAGATGTTCGGTTCCCGGCTGAATTGTTGGCGCTGATGGCTTCCTTGCGTTCATCGTAGGGGAACGCTACACAAATAAGCGTCGCTCCTCTGGTCAATTGTGTTGAATTCTCGGCATGTCTCACTAATCGCAATCTCGCTTTTGTTCGGCCCTCGCTCGCACGCGAATGGCAGCCACAATCGTTTCGGCAGTAGCGGCGGTGTTGCCTAGCCAGCGGAAAGCCTCAGTAAAAATTCGATATCCAGCTAAAGGCCCGGGTCTAGAACTTTAAGAAAGCGGTATTGTTCTTCCAGAACCGCGGTTTCCCGCCAAATCACCAGCGAGCGTGCGGCACATTCTGTCATCTGCATGACCGCTCGGATACAGCTTTCGGAGAAATTAACGCAGCTCTGCGGGCACCTCGGTGTACGGCATGGCGGCGTGATGCCCGCGCTTGAGCTTTTGCCGTCGCGGCAGTAGCAACGCCAAATGTCCGCGCCATCTGGCAGGATTCTCACCGGTGCGATAGCCAGTCCTGCTTCGCTGCGAGCGGGTCGATACCCTCGGCAAGCTGCCGCCGGAGCGCCTCGGCTTTCCGCCGGGCGTCAGCCAAAGAGACGGTCGCGGCACTGCCTAGATCCATCTCTCGACGCCGGCCTTCGCGAACATAAACGAAGATCCACGAGCGCTGTCGGGGTGTCACAAGCAAATAGAGGCTGCCTCCATCTGCGTACCTGCCGGTTCTTTGATGGGAGCGACCAGCCTTGCCGAGAGCCAATTCACAGACCTAGCCATACCCACCCTGAATCCCAATTAGGGTTCACCCGCGAATCCTAACGCGAATCCTCATCGCAGACGCGCGCTTGGCAGCAACGCCATGCGACGCCAACGGACAGATTGCGCCGATAAAGCCCCCGAAAATCAAGGTTTTTGCGCTACGTCAGGGGATGGGATGATATGACAGGAGACAAGAAATTGGCGGATGGGGAGGGATTCGAACCCCCGAGACCCTTGCGGGCCTTCCGGTTTTCAAGACCGGCGCCTTCAACCACTCGGCCACCCATCCAGTGTCCAAGCACTTAGTCAAAGCGCTGGACGGTGCCAACCCCGACTGGCTCAATTGGCCTGCCGAGTTCCCGGCCTGTATCCGGGGCGCGCTTGTAGCACACTCTCGATTGCCTGTGCAGCAACCAAATCGATCCGGCTGAACGGTGCTCTCAGAAGCCTAGCGCCCCGGCTGAACTGGCGCGGCACGGCAGCCCGAGATTGTCGGCATGTCAAGGTGGGCAGTCGGGGCGAAGCGTAGGGGTGACGTTAGGCGTGAGACGTGGCCCGTTTTGGCGGTGCCGTGAGGCTCTGCTCGCTACCAACTTTGCGAGCTCCCGAGACCGGGACTAGCGAGCCGCAGCCGGAAAGGCGGGGATGCGGAAAGATGCTGATTCCTAGATCCTGACGCAGCGTTCGTGCGAATACTTTTGAAAGCCAAGCGACGGCCCGACAGCTGCTCGGCAAAGTGAGCGCGGTACATGCGGAGAGGCCGCCGCTCTCAAGATGGCTCGGCCCCGTTTACGAGAGCGTGATCGCTAGGGGAGCTCCCCAACCCGCCACTCGAAACCTACTGCGCAGTGCCCGTGGTGCGAAGCGGCCGAGACTTCAAGAATGTCAAGAATGCTTTGCGCGGCTCCAACCGGCGCTATCCGTCCCGGCTGACCGGGCTCAGGATACCCCGCGCGAACCCAAGCCGCATCCAAGATGGAGAACTCCCGCCGGGATCGCGGCAGGAGTTCTCCGAAATTGCCATCAGGGTCCCTTCCGGAAGGGACGCGTGACTTCCTGAAACTTCTCCCAGACCTCCGGATAGCGGCGAATGAACTCCTCGTTCGCCTTCAGTGCCGCCTGCCGGAAGGCTTCGCGTGCCTCGGGGCTCACTTCCTGATACTGGCCCCCGGCCTTCACCATGTTCTCGAGCGTCTCCTTGTCGAGCTTCATGGCGACCGGCCAGTTCGTCCGCACGAACTCGAGAGTCGTGCCTTCAACGACCTGACGAAGGTCATCCGGCAGCCCCTTCAGCCACGCATCGTCCACAAGGACGGCGTAGGTCACGAGGCTCAGCCCCGGCACTGAGGTGGCCTTCGGCGCCGCGCTCGTCCCGACCATCTCCCATCCGCCTGCGGACGTGAAGATGCCGTCGATTGCGCCTTGCATCATCGCGGTGGCCATTTCGGTTGCCGCCATCGAGACGGGGCTCGTGCCGAGCTCGCGCATCAACTGCTGCAGGATGCGCCCACCTGTCACGCGCACCTTCTTGCCGCGCAGATCCTTAATGTCGGTGATGAACTGATCGCGGAAGAGGAAGAACAAATCAGCAGTGCGCGCGAGGCCCATCACGCGAATGCCCTTCGGCTCCACGTACTGCGACAGGAACTTGCCAATCGCCTCGGGCGCACCCTCCTGCAACATCATCTCGTCGGTGATAGCGAACGGGAGGTTGACGACGCCTGTCTCAGGCGCGATGGGCTCGAGGCGGACCGCCACCGGCCAGACCATATGAACGGAGCCGCTTCCGAGGGCGGCAACCGCGTCCTGATCCTTGTAGAGCGTCGAGGCGTGGAACACCTTCACCTTTATCCGCCCGTTTGACCGCTCTTCGATTGTTTTCGCGAACTCATCAATGAGCTTCGTCGACCAATGCGAGGTGGCGAGCTCATCGGTCATGATCATTTCGATCGGCTCAGCGGTGGCACGCGCGCCGGCCAGTAGCAGGCTGCTGCCTATCCCGAGAGCAAGGGCCCACGTGAAAAATCTCCGCATCAGGTTCCTCCCGTCACATGTTCGGACATGAGGGCTCAATTGTTACCCGTCTCGAGGCGCTATGGCCAGCATTAAGTACGTACTTATTCAAGAGCCGCGAGCTTTCCTTTCGGCACGGCTGGCCTGCCAGATGATGATGCTCCCGAGGATCGGCGACAGAGAGAACATCGCATACGTCTGAGAGTAGGAGCCGATCAGCCCGTAGGCGAAAGAGAAGAGGGCCGGCCCTAGCACCACGCCCAAGAACGTCAACATCAGCACGCCGCCGGCCACAGGTCCAACATGTCCCGAAGGGCTGAGCCGAGCAGCCTCGGCCAGCATGATGCCGTTCCAGCCGATCGAGGCTGCCCCAAAAGCACAGAGGGCCAATAGGACGAGCCATGGGGTAAGGGCGCCGATAAAGGGCATCAGCGCCGCCATCGAACCCGAGAGCACACCGATCACGGCGAGGACGAAAAGGCCAGCACGGGCGCGGTCAGCGACCATGCCCCACAACACGCGGCCGATGGCTCCCGAAGCCTGCACGGCCGCGGCCGCCACACCAGCCTCCACCGGCTGCCAGCCGAATTCCTGCACGAGCATCACGACTACGAAGGAAACGAGCGACAGCTGGATCGCCGCGAACAGCAGACCCATAAACGCCAATGCGCGCAGGCCCGACCGGCGCATCACGAGCTCGAACCCCTCCAGCATGTTGGCCCGGAGCGGCAGACGAGGGTCTGCTCCTACGTCCCATGCTGATCGGACCGTTTCGAGTGCCGCTGCAACGACAAGCACGAAAGCCGCCGAAAGTAAGAGTGCCGACTGCCAGCCCAACGCGAGAGCAGCGCCCGGCAGAACAAGCCCGGCGAGAATGCCGCCGAGAGGAACACCCGTCTGTTTGAGGGAGAAAATCAGGTTGCGCTTATCGGGAGGTGCAAGGCGAATGAGCAGCTCGGAGGCCGCAGGGTTGGTCAGGGCGTAGCCTGACCCGATTAGGACCGACCCGATCAGCACGATGCCAGCGCTTCCGGAAGCGAAACCGGCAAGGCCAACCGCCGCGGCGAAAAGAGCGAGCTGGCTGGAGCGCGCCGGGCCGTACTTGCGGACGATGCGGCCGGAGAAGATCGAGATCAACGCCGCGAACGCGTAGACGGCACTCACCTGGTACCCGATGACGTGCGCCGGCAGGCCCATCGCATCGGCAACAATCGGCGCGATCGGAGTAAGCGCGAGAACAGCGGCACTCGTGAGGGCCTGGATCGCAATAGCCGCCGAAACTGCAAGCGGCAGGCCGCCTTTTGTCGGTTCGGTCACTGGATCGCTTCCATGATGTGTGCGCGGTCTGAGGCGCGTGGATTGCGCCTCATTGTTGATCGTTCGACAAGGCGCTCGTCCAGCAGACAAGCCGTGCTGCCGGCTGCTGGGTAGTCCACTAGTACGCTCCGAGTCTTCGCGACGGCCATTGCGAGATGCATCGGCTGCACGCTGCGCACCAACCAACAAGAGACGGCTTCGGTTGTGATCGACTTGTCCACGGTTAGCTCGAAGACATTCCTCTATCAGCCGCGAAAGATACCTTGACCGAACATGTACGTACTTTTACATACGGAACCTGTCCACAGGTTTGGCGCCGTTTCCGGCGTTGTCAGGTTCGGAAAGGGGCACGATGAGCGAGCGTCGGACGATCGTTGCCAGCTACGGTCGGTATCTCGAAGATTTCGTGGTTGGAGACGTTTACGAGCATCGACCGGGCAGGACAATAACAGAAGCCGACAACATCCAATTCAGCCTGCTCACGATGAACTTTCACCCGATGCATTGCGATGCCGCCTTCGCAAGCAAGTCGGAGTTCGGACGGCCGCTCGTCAACTCTGGACTGACGCTCGCGATCGTGCTCGGAATGACGGTCAACGATGTGAGCTTCAAGGCGATCGCCAATCTCGGCTGGAAGGAGATCAAGCTGATCGCCCCGGTGTTCGCGGGTGACACGATTTATGCCCGCTCAGAGGTTCTCGAGGTGCGCGAGAGCAAATCGCGTCCTACGCAAGGTATCGTTACGACGAGAACTGAAGGATATAAGGCGGACGGTACCGTATTCATGGAGTTCATCCGGATGAGCCTCATACCCAAGAGGGGCCACGGAGTTGGGGACTGACCAGCCTCTCGGATGCCGAGAGCATCCGAGAGAACGAGAATTTAAGTCCGCGTCGCCGTCGATCCGCAGCGAGAAATTCAGGGAGGAACCCATGAGCACCGCTACGCTAGTGAAGGCTGTCCCCCAGACCGATAGCGCGAAGCCTCTCACCGAAAATTCACTGGCTGTGAGCGAGCCTTCGCATGCGCTTGCGCGCTTTGCCACCAATCTGCGCCACCAGGACATTCCTGAGAGTGTGCGGTCTCGCGCGCGCCACCACGCGCTTGACGCGATCGGAATCGCGCTTGCGTCCACCAAGTTCGACTTCGCTCACCGGACTTTGAACGCCATCGCGGGCCTCGGCGGTTCAGGGCCGGTTCCCGTCATTGGCATGCCCGCCCGGCTCTCGCCGCGCGATGCTGCTATCGTAAATGGGCTCCTCTGCCACGGCCTCGATTTCGACGACACTCATCTCGACGGAGTGGTTCATCCGACGGCGAGTGCGTTTCCGGCTGCGCTTTCGGCGGCGATGCACGTCGGCGCAACCGGCCGGGATCTGCTTACGGCATACATCGTCGGTGTCGAAGTCACGTCCCGGCTCGGCGCGGTTGTGAAGGGCGCCTTCCATCAGGTCGGCTTCCACCCGACCGGGCTCGTCGGCGTTTTCGGCTGTGCGCTCACGGCCGGCGTATTATTTGGCCTCTCAGAACGCGAGCTCGTGCACGCGCAGGGCATCGCTCTGTCCCTCGCCTCCGGGAGCCTGGAATTCCTCGAGGATGGTGCGTGGAACAAACGGATCCATCCTGGCTGGGCCGCTGCAGCGGGCATCACCGCGGCTGCACTTGCCAAGCAGGGCTTCAAGGGAGCGAGCAATCCTTACGTCGGACGTTTCGGCCTCTACAAATCGCACCTGGGGCCACTCGCTGAGGGTTGCGACTACTCGCTCGCGACCGCCGGCCTCGGCGAGACCTGGGAAATCGCGCGCACTTCGATCAAGCCGTTTCCGGCTTGCCACTTCACCCATGGCTGCATTGACGCCGCCCTGAAGCTGAAGAAGGACGGGCTCGATGTTTCGGCGATCGAGAAAATCGAGGCTTTCGTCCCTGCCGAGGTGGTGAAAACTGTCTGCGAGCCGGAAGCGAACAAGAAGCGGCCGGCAAATAGCTATGATGCGCAGTTCTCGATCCCGTTCCTCGTCGCCGCCGCCTTGGTGCGTGGCCGAATGACTCTTGCCGAGATCGAGGACGTGGCACTTTCCGATCCTCAGATTCTCGCCCTCGCTGACAAGGTCCAGTACCGGATCGATCCCAATTCGCCGTTCCCGAGAGCCTACTCTGGCGAGGTGCGGATTGCCTTGAAGGACGGCAAGCAAGTCGCCGCGCGCGAAGAGATCAACCGTGGCGCGCCGGATCGTCCGCTAAGCGAGCCGGAGATCGTCGAGAAATATCGTGCAAATGCGGCGATGTCGGTGAGCCCAGCGGTGGCAGAGCGCATCGAGAACGCCGTGCTGAGCCTCGACGATACGCGGGATCTCGGCGAATTCGCAGCCGCGATCGCCGGCTGACCGCTCGAACAAACTAAAATCATATTCAAGGAAGCCAGAATGAGCGCTCCAAACCCGAAGAACGCCGACGAAATTGCAGAGAACGAACGGATTATTCTCGAAAGCGTCGATCGTTTCCTCGATCGCCACGTGCGCCCACACGTGATGCGGCTCGAGCACGAGGACATATATCCTGAAGAGATCGTCGAGCGGATGAAGGAGCTCGGGCTTTTCGGCGCGATCATCCCGACTGAGTACGGCGGCCTCGGCCTCAGCGCGACGACGTACGCCAAGATCATTGAACGGATTTCGAGCGTGTGGATGTCGCTCAGCGGCATCATCAACTCGCACCTCATCATGGCGTATATCGTTACTAAGATGGGCACGGAGGAGCAGCGCAAGGAGTTCCTGCCGCGTTTCGCGACTGGTGAGTTGCGCGGCGGCCTTGCGCTCACCGAGCCTGATTGCGGAACGGATCTTCAGGCGATCCGCACCACGGCCGTCCGGGATGGCGACTATTACGTCGTCAACGGCACCAAGACTTGGATCTCAAACGGCATCAAGGGCTCGTGTTTCGCGCTCCTTGTGAAAACCGACCCCACAGCGCAGCCGCGCCATAAGGGCATGAGCATGTTCCTCGCCGTCAAAGGCGAGGGCTTCACCGTGAGCCGCAAGCTGGAGAAGCTGGGCTACAAGGGCATCGACTCTGCCGAGCTCGTGTTCAATAACTACCGCATCCCGGCCAATCGCCTGATCGGCGGGGTCGAGGGGCGCGGAATGGCGTGCGCGATTTCAGGCCTCGAGCTTGGCCGAATTAACGTCGCCGCGCGTGGCGTCGGAATTGCCCAAGCCGCCCTCGACGAAGCCATCCGGTATTCGCAGCAGCGGCACACTTTTGGCAAGCCGATTTACGAGCATCAGGCGATCGCCATGAAGCTCGCCGATATGGTGACGCGCACGGAAGCGTCGCGTCTTCTGGTGCGTCAAGCGGCCGAAGCTTTCGATCGCGGCGAAAGGTGCGACTTCGAAGCCGGGATGGCGAAGCTGTTCGCGACCGAAACGGCCGTCGAAAACGCGCTCGAAGCGATGCGCATTCACGGCGGCTACGGATACAGCAAGGAATTCCCGATCGAGCGCCTGTATCGCGATGCGCCGCTCCTCGTCATCGGTGAGGGCACAAACGAAATCCAGCGCCTCGTGATCGCCAAGCGGCTGATCGAGCGCAACCGGATCTGAACCAGAACATGTCGAACCCGTCAGATCGTCTTCCGCTTACGGGGGTTACGGTAATCGCCGTGGAGCAATACGGCGCCGGCCCCTTTGGGACCATGCTTCTCGCCGATCTCGGCGCGGAAGTCATAAAAATCGAAAATCCGCATGTCGGCGGCGATGTCGGACGGCATGTCGGCCCATATTACTTTTCGAAGCTCGACAGCCATTTTTTTCAATCCTTCAATCGCAACAAACGAAGCCTCACGCTCGATCTGAAGCAGCCGGAAGGCATCAAGATTTTCCACGAGCTCGTCCGCAACTCGGACGCTGTTCTCGACAATTTGCGCGGCGACCTGCCGGACAAGCTTGGCCTCACTTACAAGCATCTAAGTGAAATCAATCCAAGGATTGTTTGCGTCCATCTCTCAGCCTATGGGCGGTCTCTTATAAACATTTCGGAGCCACCGAAACGGTACTAGACCCGTTTTCCGGTTTTTGCTTTGAAAAAAA
>QGVC01000143.1 GCA_003242645.1 Pseudomonadota bacterium | reverse complement strand
CCAAGTCGCCGTCGGATCGCGCCGACTTCACACTGCGCGGCTACATCGTCGCCGCGAAGGAGAAGGACGGCACCAAGGTGTCGTACATCTGGGATGTCACGGATCCGACGGGCAAGCGCGTCCACCGCATCACCGGCGAGGAGGTGGCAGGCAAGACGGATTCGCGTGATCCGTGGACTGCCGTGACCTCGGAGGTGATGGAGTCGATCACGAGCAAGACGGCAACCGCAATCGCGACCTGGATGCAGTCCGAGGCTGCGGTGGCGAAGACCAACTCGGCGAACGAGCCGGTCAGGACCGCGGCGCTCTCCAACTCCGGTGGAGCAGCCAGCTCGACGCCAGCGGCGGCACCGGCTGCCACAGCCAGCATCAGTGGCAGCGGTCCCATCACCGCGATGGTGCCGAGTGTCACGGGCGCTCCGGGTGATGGCTCGATCTCGCTGAGGAATGCGCTGCAACGGGAGCTTGCCCGCAATGGCATTGCGCTGACCGACCGCCCGACGGGCAACACCTACAAGGTCGAAGGTCGCGTGAAGCTCGGCGAGAGCCAGAATGGCAAGCAGCCGATCCAGATCGACTGGCACGTGAAGGATCCGCAGGGCAAGCAGCTCGGAACGGTCTCGCAGAAGAACGAGATCCCCGAGGGCTCGCTGGACGGCGAGTGGGGTAAGGTGGCCGACGCTGCCGCCTCCGCCGCTGCCCAGGGCATCCTGAAGCTGCTGCCAGCCAGGAGCACGACGAACTAGGCTCGGTACCGCTTCATATTGCCCTCATGAAGAGCGAGGCCCGGACGTTTACACGTCCGGGCCTCCTTGCTAGAAGCCGCCTGAGCGGGGTTGAGTGGTGTCTGCAATGAATGACGCTGGCCGGAAAGACTACTTCGACGGACTGAAGATCAAGCTTGTCGCCGGCAACAGCAATCGATCGCTGACCGAGGAGATCAGCTCGGTTTTGCGCGTGCCTTTGACCAAGGGCGTGTGCCGTCGCTTTGCCGACATGGAGATCTTCGTCGAGATCCAGGAGAACGTCCGTGGCGAGGACGTTTACGTCATCCAGTCGACGTCTTTCCCCGCCAACGACAACTTGATGGAGTTGCTGATCCTCATCGATGCGCTGAAACGGGCCTCAGCCCGGCGCATCACGGCGGTGATCCCCTACTATGGGTATGCCCGCCAGGATCGGAAGCCCGGCCCGCGCACGCCCATTTCCGCGAAGCTCGTTGCCAATCTCATCGAGCGCGCCGGAGCAAACCGGGTCATGACCCTGGACCTGCACGCCGGCCAGATCCAGGGCTTCTTCGACATCCCGACCGACAACTTGTTCGCCGCTCCGGTCATGGTGCGGGATATCAAGGAGCGGTACGAGCTCAGCAACCTCATGGTCGTCTCGCCAGACGTGGGCGGTGTCGTCCGTGCCCGTGCCCTCGCCAAGCGGATCGACGCACCGATCGCCATCTGCGACAAGCGGCGCGAGCGCCCCGGCGAGAGCGAGGTGATGAACGTCATCGGCGACGTCAGGGGTAAACGCTGCATCCTCGTCGACGACATCGTCGACAGCGGCGGCACCCTCTGCAATGCTGCCGAAGCCCTGCTGGAGAAGGGCGCGACCGAGGTCATCGCCTACATCACTCACGGGGTGCTCTCGGGTGGTGCGGTGGCCCGGATCCAGAACTCGAACCTGAAATCCCTCGTGATCACGAACTCGATCGAGCCCACCGAGGCGGTGAAAGCCGCCAAGAACATCCGGGTGCTCTCCATCGCGCCGCTCATCGCCGAGGCCATCGCCCGGACCTCCCGCGAGGAGAGCGTATCGAGCTTGTTCTACTGAGCTGGGAAGCGAGCCCGGACGCGCACTGCCTCATCCGATTGTCAACCGCCGTGCTCGCGGCTATAAGGCCCGCATCTCACTCACATGAGACAATCCTCGGGCACCTCGGAGGCCGGGGATAAGCGCGGGCCGTTGCCGGCCCTTTCTTCATTGGAGATCAGCCATGGCTGAAGTTGTCGAAATCCAGGCCACGGCGCGTCCCAGGGCTGGTACAGGGGGCGCCCGGGCAGTGCGTCGTCAGGGGAAGATACCGGCGGTTATCTACGGCGAGAAGAAGGAGCCCGAGACAATCGCCCTCGACGCCAACGAGCTTTGGAAGGTGGTGCAGAAGGGGCGGTTCCTGTCGACGGTTCTGGACGTCAATATCGACGGCCGGAAGGAGCGCGTCCTGCCGCGCGAGGTCCAGCTTGATCCTGTTAAGGATCTCCCCATTCACGTTGATTTTCAGCGGGTTGGCGCGTCCGACTTCATCCGCGTCGTCGTTCCGGTCCGGTTCATCAACGAGGCTGCTTCCCCTGGCCTGAAGCGCGGTGGCGTGCTCAACGTTGTCCGCCACGAGATCGAGGTCATGTGCCCGCCGGATCGCATCCCGGAGGCCATCACCGTCGACCTCACCGGCCTCGAGATTGGCCGCAGCGTTCACATCTCGGCTGTCAAGCTCGACGAGGGCGTGCGGCCGACGATCAAGCGCGACTTCACCATCGCCACGATCGCCGGCAAGAAGCTCGACGAGCTTGAGGGTGAAGGCGCGGGCGAAGGCGGAGAGAAGTAGTAGCTTACATTTGGAGCGCCGTGAGCTCGTGAGCCGGAGAGCACCCGGGTTTCGCGAGCTCACGACATCCAATCACCGCAGATCAAAGCACCTTCCCAGGATTGAGTATCCCGTTCGGGTCGAACGCCGCCTTGATCCGCCGCATCAAGTCCAGCTCCACCGGACTCTTGTAACGCTCCAGATCGCGGCGCTTCATGCGGCCGATGCCGTGCTCCGCCGAGATGGAGCCGCCCATCTCCGCGACAAGGGCGTGCACCTCGCTGCTGATCTTGTCCCAAAGCTCCAGGAACCGCTCCTTCTCCATCCCGATCGGCTGGGCGATGTTGTAGTGCACATTGCCGTCGCCGAAGTGGCCGAGCGGTAGCGGGCGCGCTCCAGGGCAGATGGACTCGACGATCCGGTCGGCGCGCTCGATGAACTCGGCAATGCGCGCGATTGGCACCGAGACATCGTGCTTGATGTTGCCGCCCTCCGGCTTTTGCGCTTCGGACACGCTTTCGCGCAGCCGCCAAAGCTCCTTCGCCTGCGTCAGCGAGCTGGCGAGCACGGCATCGAGCAGCAGACCGCGCTCCGCGGCCTGCCCCAAGACGTCCTCCATTTCGCGAGCGGCCTGGCCGTCGGGCTTCGCGCCGGAAATCTCGATCAGCACGTACCAGGGGTAGGCCTTCGGAAAGGGCTCCCGCGTTCCCGGGATGTGGCGCAGCACGAACTCGATGCAGATGCGCGGGATGAACTCGAAGGCGGTGACGGATCGGCCTGCCGTCTCCTGGGCCAACGAAAACAGGTCGAGCGCGTGGGAGATCTCTGCCAACGCGACCATGGCCGTCGCGGTCTCGGCCGGCCGGGGAAACAGCCGAAGCACCGCGGCGGTGATGATGCCCAATGTGCCTTCGGAGCCGATGAAGAGATCCTTGAGATCGTAGCCGGTGTTGTCCTTCTTCAGAGCCTTGAGGCCGGGCACGATGCGCCCGTCGGCCAGCACCACCTCGAGCCCCAGAACAAGCTGGCGAGCATTCCCGTACGCCAGCACACCGACGCCGCCGGCGTTCGTCGCAAGGTTCCCGCCGATCTGGCAGCTTCCTTCCGAAGGCAGGCTCAACGGAAAAAGCCGGTCGACGCGCTCAGCCGCCGCCCGGCACTCCGCGAGCGTCAGCCCTGCCTCCACGGTCATCACGTAGGCCGCCGGATTGATCTCGCGAATTCGCTTCAGCCGGGATACGGAGACCACGATCTCGTTACCGGTCTCGAAGGGGATTTGCCCTCCGACAAGCCCTGTATTGCCAGCCTGAGGCACCACGCCGACGCGAGCCTCATTGCAAAGCGCCAGAATGCGCGAGACCTCCTCCGTCGAGCCGGGGCGAAGGACCACTGGCGCCCGGCCGATGAACAGATCCCGCCACTCCCGCAGGTAGGGAAGCTGCTGATCCGGGTCCGTGAGCGTATGCTCTGCCCCCACGATCTCCCGAAAGCGATCGATCAGCTCGGGCGTGGGTGCTGCAAGCGGCGACCGTGATTGCTGTGCCATTGATGATCCAGACCGATCTGCATTATGGTCAAGCCAACGCCACGCACCTGTAGCACACCAGCGTCATATTGGCAGAGGCGGCAACGGGCGACTGGGTCCAAGCTGCCCATTGACGCTGTAACTTTTCAAGTGTCATCTGACCGAGCCATGAGCCACGCCGCCTCGCGACCTGTCGTCATGAGCCTGCCCAACGTGCTGACCTACGGCCGGATCGCTGCCGTTCCGGCGCTGGTGGGCTGCCTCTTTTTCTTTCGCGGTGATTTCGCTCGCTGGTCCGCTTTCACGCTTTTCGTGATGGCGAGCTTGACGGACTGGCTTGACGGCTATCTCGCCCGCGCCTGGCGGCAGCAGTCGGCGCTAGGCCGCATGCTCGATCCAATCGCCGACAAGCTGCTGGTGGGCACCACCCTGTTGATGCTCACCCACATAAACACGATTTACGGGTGGCACATCTGGGCCGCGGTTATCATTTTGTGCCGCGAAATCCTCGTCTCCGGCCTCAGGGAGTTTCTGGCTGGGCTCAACGTCAGGATTCACGTGACGCAGCTCGCCAAATGGAAAACCACGCTCCAGATGATCGCGCTTGCGGTCTTGCTGGCCGGTCCTGCTGGCGACAAGCTTCTCCCTGTCGTGACCTCGAGCGGACTCGCGCTGCTGTGGCTGGCCGCTTTACTCACCCTCTGGACGGGTTACGATTACCTCCGGGCCGCCGTACAGCATGCCATGGACGGCGAGCAGTGAGATTGTACCGATGATCCAGAGCCAGACTGGTCGGCCGATCAAGCTCCTCTACTTCGCTTGGGTTCGAGAGAAGGTTGGACGAAGCGAGGAGCAGGTCGAATTGCCACCGAACATTGAAACGATCGCTGATTTGATCGCCTGGGTGAAAACGCGGGGTCCGGAATACGCCGCCGCGTTCGAACGCTCGGATGTGATCCGCGCCGCCATTGATCAGCGTCACGCGCGGCACACGGAGCGTATCGACGGAGCACGCGAGGTCGCCTTCTTTCCGCCAGTGACGGGAGGCTGACCCATGGCCGTGCGCGTCCAGCGGGAGGACTTCGACATTGGCGCGGAGATCCGTCGGCTGACTGCGGAGCGCACGGATATCGGCGCCGTCGTAACCTTCACCGGCATCGTGCGCGGCGAGTCTGGCGGCCAGCCGATCTCCTCGATGATGCTTGAGCATTATCCCGGCATGACCGAGCAGGAGCTCGCGCGTGTCGAGAACGAGGCTTGCAAGCGCTGGCCTTTGCAGGCCAGTCTCATCATCCACCGCGTTGGTGAGCTTAAGCCCGGCGACAACATCGTTCTCGTCATCACGGCCTCAGCTCATCGCCACGCGGCATTCGAGGCGGCTGCCTTCCTGATGGATTATCTAAAAACGCACGCACCTTTCTGGAAGAAGGAGACCGGCCCCGACGGGACCGGGCATTGGGTCGACGCACGCGAAAGCGACGAGGCCGCGTTGGAGAGGTGGCGCTCCTAGGCGGACGTGGCTTTGCCAGGCCTTCACGCCTGCATGAAATCGAGCACCGCCGTTTCCTTCATGATGAGGTCGAGCTCCTCGGTCCGATCCGCCTCGATCGGGGTCTCCGAGCGAACGTAAGAGCCGAGGCGCTGCGCCTGCTGGACAATCTTACGATCCTGCGGAAGCCGCTCTTGCTCGTAACGCCTCAATGCTGCCGGCACGGTCTCTTCGGATTGCAAGGCAGCGACCAAGGCCTGCGCGTCCATTGCGGCTTTCGCAACGCCTGCGCCGACATGCGGGCGGGCCACGAAAGCCGCATCTCCCAGAATTGCCGCACGCTCGAATCCAATACGCGGGCTCTCGAGATCGTAGATCGGCTGGAGGAACGGCTGAGGCGTGAGTGCCACCAGTTCCTGGAACTGCGGCGACAACACTCGTTTCGCCTCCTGCCGCATATGCTCGATCACCGCTTTCGATATCAACGGCGGGGGAATCGAAAGCTCGTGGCGATGGCCGCTGTCGTCCGTCAGCATCCATGCCAGGGTGTCCGTGTCGGCAGGACGATACCAGACGAAATTGTACCGCCGGTGTCCTGGCCTGTTGTCGTCACCGCGGCCTGAAACAGGGTAGCCGAGCATTTGCTCGCCCGGCGGAAGATCAAAAGTGAAATACTCGAACAGCTCACGATGCAATTCGGCAGGGAAAGCCGACTCGTCGATGAGCCCCCGCCATGCAACGTAGCCTGCGTAAACCGGATTGCACTCCGGCAGGAACTGGCGCCGCACGCTGGAGCGAATGCCATCGGCACCGATGAGAAGGTCCGCCGTCTTCACGGATCCGTCAGCGAACCACGCCGTTACGCCGGAGCTGGTCTCCTCGCAGCGCAGGAACTCGGTGCCGAGATGATAGCGGTCTTCGGGGAACGCGGCCCGGAGTATTCGGAACAGGCCATTCCACGATATCGCCGTCTGGCGGCGTACGTGCTTCCCGATAACTCTGCCCTTTCGATCGAGCGTCCGCCGCTCCAAGATGGTAACGGCGGGCGCGCTCTCGGGATTCACGCCCGCTTGCACCAACACATCATCGAGCTCCGGGTGGGTGACGATGCCAGCGCCGCGGGCCGTCAGCTCGACAGCCACGCGCTCATAGACGTCAACTTCCCAACCGGCCTTTAAGAGAAGCAGCCCCGATACGAGGCCGCCCATCGACCCGCCAACGATAATGGCCCGTTTTCCAGCTCCATCCATTTCCAAGGCGTCGTTCTGATTTTCAATCTCGATAAATCCATGATTATCGAGCTGACCCGCCGGACGAAATGGCCGAATTTACCGCAGGCATCACCTTTTCGGCCATCAGCACCATGGAGCGCCGTGCCAGAGCGGGATCAGCCCAGTCGTGGCCGACATAGACGATGTGGCCGAAATCGCCGATCTCCTCCCGGAAAGCCAAAATTTTGTCAGCGACCTGATCGGGCGTGCCGTAGAAGATCAGCTGATCACAGACTTTTTCCAGCGTTACAGCCTCGTCCGGCATCGACTGATCTTCCTTAAAGAGATTCAGTCGTCCATTGGCCCGCATTTTTGTCAGCAGCTGGCGATAGTAGAACACGTAAGGCCCATTCGGGTCGGTCGCATAACGGCGAGCCGTTTCCGCATCGTCCGCCACGAAAATGGAGCGGGCCACCCGCCAGTTGGCCGGATCAGCTGGACGGCCGGCCTGGGCACAGCCTTCCACGTAATTCGCCCAGTGCGTCTTGACCCATTTGCTCAACAAGAAGTTCGCCGAAATCGGCTCCCAGCCACGGGCAGCCATAGCCGTCACGCCCTTCGAATAAGGAGCGACAACGGTTCCTACGATGGGCGGATGCGGTTTCTGGTAGGGCTTGATGATAGCCCCTTGCCCGATCTCCGGCATCAACGTGCGGCGGGTGGAAATCTCCCAAAACTGACCTTTGAGATCGTAGGGTGCCTCGCCCGCCCAGATGGCGAGCACCATGTTGATCGCCTCGAGGAACATGGCGTTGCGATCGCGATCCAGATTGCCGAACACTTCGGCGTCCGACAGCAATCCGCCTGGGCTTATGCCGAAGTTGAGCCGCCCTTCGAGCATGTGATCGAGCATTACCACTTGGCTCGCCACAGCCGCGGGATGGGTATTCGGCAGATTCACCGTTCCCGTGCCGAGCCGGATGCGCTTTGTCTGGTAGGCCAGGCTGGCGAGAAACGCGATGCACGATGGGATGTTCTCGGCCAGGTCAGTTGTATGCTCACCGCAGTAGGCTTCCGCAAAGCCCAGCTCGTCAGCCAGCAGAAAGGCCTCCCGATCCTCCTTCAAGGTCTGGGCCACAGGCTTGTTGAGCGGGTGGACTGGCATGGTGAAGAAGGAAACTTCCATGGATCAGCTCCGCACGCCTCGTAAGAATGTCGATGGATGTGCGAACGATACGGCCTCCGAGCCAGAAGAAGGAATGATCTTTCATTATCCTCACCTTCAAATTTCCTGATGCCCCAGATCAGGCTGCTTCGTCGATCAGCCTCTGCATCTCTACCGTGATCGCCTCGGCGAAGAGGCGGGCAGCGGGCGACATGCTCCTGGTGCTGGGCTCGATGAGCATGTAGTCGACGTGCAATTCGGGATTGATCAAGGGGTGCAGCTTTCTCGCCTTTCCGTCCCGATCCGGCGCGCACAGCACGCCTGAGAGGATCGTCACCCAGTCGGAGCGGGCCACAAGGTCGAGCGTGCCCATCATGGCATCCATCTCCAGGATCGCCTCCACCTTGACGCCGCAACTCTCGAGATAAGCGTCGATCCGACCACGGCGCGTATTCGATGGTCCAGGGACGATCAGCCGTAGCGGTTTCTTCTCGCGCGACAGGTCGATGGGCGAAAGGTGCGGCCGGTCGGTGTCAGCGCGGGTGACCAGATACTCTCGATCCGTCCCGAGGCGTCGCGATCGGATG
>QGVC01000566.1 GCA_003242645.1 Pseudomonadota bacterium | reverse complement strand
TCTAGCCTCGGCGGCGTCGGCTATGGTGGGCACGGCGAGGCCTCACAAGCTCCGAAATTCGAGGCTTCAACCCGTGCGGAATGCGATTGGTTCAGAGAATGGCCGAGCCCATTCTTACGCAGTCTAGGCCGCCGCGACTGCGCGCTCTGCGATGAGCTTTTCGATCTCATCGCTGCTGTAGCCGAGCTCGGCCAGAACTTCGCGCGTATGCTGGCCGAACAAGGGGGCAGGGGCGGCAACCTTCCCCGGCGTCTTCGAAAACTTCACCGGCAGTCCAATCGTCTGAACCTTGCCCGCCACCGGGTGCTCCACCTCCGGCACCATTTCGCGCGCAATTGTCTGAGGGTGTGCGTGCATTTCCCTGATCGAGAGCACGGGGCCGGCTGGCACACCCGCTCGTTCGAGCAGCGCCAGCCATTCGGCCGTGGTGCGCTTCTTGAAGTGCTTTGTGAGCACCTCGACGAGGGCGGGCAAATTCCCCATCCGGCCAGCGTTATCCTTGAAGCGCGGATCGGCGGCGAGCTCGGCGTCGTCCAATACCTCGACGAGCTTGAGCCAGGTCCGCTGGTTCGAAGCGCCCAGGTTGATCCAGCCGTCCTTGGTCGGAAAAGCTTGGTAGGGCGCCGAAAGCGGATGTGCGGAACCCATCGGGCCCGGCGACACACCGGTCGCGAAGGCAATGGCCGACTGCCAATAGGTGTGCGTGATGCCCGCCTCGAAAAGCGAGGTGTCGACTCGCTGGCCCTCACCTGTCTTGAGCTTGTGGATGTAGGCGGCGCAAACGCCCATGGCACCTAGGATGCCGGCAGTGATGTCAGTCACCGGTGCACCGACTTTCACGGGCTCACGGCCAGGGCCCTCACCTGTGATCGACATGAGGCCGGACATCCCTTGCGCCACGAGGTCGAAGCCTCCCTGATCGGCCAAAGGGCCGGTGCGGCCGAAGCCGGAAATCTCGCAGTAGATCAGGCCGGGATTGATCTCCTTCAGCGTCTCGTAGCCGACGCCGAGCCGTTCCATGGTGTCACGGCGGTAGTTCTCGATGAGGACGTCCGCCGTCGCGACGAGCCGCTTCAGAACCTCCTTGCCCCGTGGATGCTTCAGATCGAGCGCGATGCCCCGCTTGTTGCGGTTCATCATCATGAATGCGGCAGGCTCGCCGTTGATGTCCGGCGGCAGCATGCGGCGGGTGTCGTCGCCCCCTTCGAGCTTCTCGACCTTGATGACGTCCGCGCCCATGTCGGCAAGCATCAGCCCACAGACGGGGCCCGCCATCACGTGGCTGAGGTCGATCACCCGCATGCCTTTGAGCGGCCCTGAGCGTTCGGCTGTCATTCCTCGTCGCCCTCTCTTTTTGCGCACGGCCGGTGTTCCACACCTACCGTGGCACAGGACCTAAGGGGCAACAAGCTCCAGTGCTTCGTCCGGTGGCAGCGGGCTCAAGAATTGCGCGACCATTTCGTCGGTCACATCCGCGAGGCGTGGCGGGTTCCACTTCGGAGCCTTGTCCTTGTCGACCAAGAGGGCGCGGACGCCTTCGAGGAACTCGCCGTGTTCGAGGAGGCGGACAGTCAGCCTGTATTCAACATTTAGGGCGGCTTCGAGCGAGGGGAGCGTCCGCGCATTGCGGATGGCCGCCAGCGTGAGTTTCAGAGCAAGGGGGGAGCGGCGGTCGAGCTCTTCGAGCGTTTTTCGCGACCACTCCGTGTTCATGCTTGCGAGCGCATCGCGAATTTTCTCGACGCTGTCGAAGCAGAAGGTTGCGTCGATCTCTCTGGCGTGAGACGCGAGATCAGACGGCGGGGGTGCCTCGCTGAAACGGGCAATCACGCTGTCGACCTCGGACGAATTTTGAATTTCACTCAGCGCCTTGGCCAGGTCCGCAAGCCGCGAGGAGGGCACGAAAGTATCGGCGAAGCGCGCGTACATCGTCCCGGCTCCGCGCATCCGCTCGCCGGTCAGGCCCAAATAAATTCCAGTCTCGCCGGGCGCATGCGCCAGCAGCCAGGTGCCGCCGACGTCGGGAATAAGCCCAATGCCAGTCTCTGGCATTGCGAGCTGGCTGCGCTCCGTGACAATGCGGTGGCTTCCATGCCCCGAAAGGCCTATGCCGCCGCCCATGACAATGCCATCCATGAAGGCGACGTACGGCTTGGGGTAGCGGCCGATGTAGGCATTGAGCCGATACTCATCAGCCCAGAACTTGCGCGCGAAGCCGGAGCCCTCTGATGCGCTTTCGTAGATGGCACGGACATCAC
>QGVC01000565.1 GCA_003242645.1 Pseudomonadota bacterium | reverse complement strand
CAGGAGATCCCGTTCCCCCACACGATGGAGCGGGTCGACGAGATCGGCCGCAAGGGCATTTCGGCCAGCGAGCTCGCCCGCCACTTCCCCACGCCAAGGCTTTCATTGGTCGGCGACGAGGTTGCGGATGGGCAGTGGGAGGCCCCTGAAGGGGAGCCAAAGCCGCTGGCTCTCTTTGATGCGGTCCGCGTCGACTACTCGCTCCGGCGGCTGGTGCACTACACGGGGTGCGACTGGCGCTGGGTCCAAAACTGGATCCTGCTGACCAACTACCACCGCTACGTTGATCAGTTCATTCGCTGGGGGCTGGCACGCCTTTCTGAGCCGGGGACACCGTACGAAAGTCTTGTGCTGCCCGGCGACCTCCAAATTGACCGAGGCACCTCGCCCAAAGATGCGGAAGCCCTAATCGCTGCGAGCCCCTGGCACAGATTTCAGATGCCGGCCTATCACCTGACGGCGCCGGATGGCGAAGGCGTCACGCTGGTCAATATCGGTGTCGGTCCGTCCAATGCGAAGAACATTACGGACCATCTGGCCGTCCTGCGCCCCAACTGCTGGCTGATGGTCGGCCACTGCGGTGGCTTGCGCCAATCCCAGCAGATTGGCGACTACGTGCTCGCCCACGCCTATCTCCGCCAGGACCGCATCCTCGATGCGCTGGTGCCGCCGGAGGTGCCGATCCCGGCATTGGCCGAGGTGCAGGTCGCTCTCCAGGATGCGGCGGCGATCGTCACCGGCGAGCATGGTGACAGGCTCAAGGAGCGCTTGAGGACGGGAACGGTCGTCACGAACGACGATCGGAACTGGGAGCTGCGCTACTCGCAGGAGCGGCGGCGGATCAATCTTTCGCGTGCCATTGCAGTCGACATGGAAAGCGGCACCATCGCCGCCAATGGATATCGCCTCCGCGTGCCGTACGGCACTCTTCTCTGCGTCTCGGACAAGCCGCTCCACGGCGAGATCAAGCTACCGGGTGCGGCCAATGCCTTTTACGAGGCAGCGGTGGCCCAGCACCTGGAAATTGGACTAAAGGCGCTCGAGCTGCTGCGGGAGCGCCGCGAGACGCTGCATTCCCGCAAGCTGCGGTCGTTCGACGAGCCGCCTTTCCGCTGATTGTGCAACTCAGCCTGTTCCGGCTTCCAGGCTTGGGACGGGCTCTGATCGCCGATTCCAGGTCTGATCGCGCTTCAGGAATTCCTGGAGCGTCTTCCCCGGCTCCACGCGGAAGCGCTCCTGCAGCACCTCGAACTCGTCGATTCGATCCAGGCGGAATGTGCGGAAATCCTCTCGCAGCTCGCACCAGGCGGCGAGGAGCCAGATCGGACCGAAGTAAGCGAGGCACAGCGGCCTGACTGTGCGCACAGTCTGCCGTCCAGCATAGTCAACGTAGCGAAAATGCACTTTGAGCTGGCTGCGCAGCGCCGCCCGCAATCGAGCCATGTCGAACCGGATCGGCTCCATGTACGTGTGCGGCGGCGCCAACAGGGCCGTATTGGCCATGTAGCCGCGCAACCGGTCCGGAATGACTGCCTCGATCTTGGCAATCGCGTTCGAGGCTGCTTCGGCCAGCTCCGCATCGGGCAGGGACTCGACGATGCGTGCGCCCAGGACGAGGGCTTCGATCTCCTGCTCCTTGAACATCAGCGGTGGGAGATCGAAGCCGGCTTTGAGCACGTAGCCGACGCCAGCCTCGCCTTCGATGGGAACGCCGCTTGCGATCAAGTCCTGAATGTCGCGATAGATGGTCCGCTCCGAGACCTCCAGCGCCTCGCTCAGATCGCGAGCGCGCACAGGAGCCTTGCGGCGCATGAGCTGTATGATTTCGAACAGTCGGTCGGCGCGGCGCACGCTGCCAATCCACAATCTCGCTTGCGCTGAACTATCTAGCCTATCACTCCTGACACCGCGCTGTCAGGAGCCTGTCGGACCTGCTGACGTCAGGCTGTCAGGAGCTGTCGCCCATAGTGCGCCTGGAGAACGAGATGACAGGAGCACATGATGGCAGCATCCCGAAGCACGTATTTCGTTTCGCCGCGACAACGTCTGGTCAGCCGCTTATGGCAGGCGGTTCGTGAGGCGAAGCAAGCTTATGTCAGGTGGTACAACCGGCGTGCTGCGTGCCACTACTTAAGCAGCCTGGATGACCGCATGCTGCGAGACATCGGCATATCGCTCTTATAACCATCTGACCCTGCCGACGACCTCCCCTGTGTAAATTTCGGTGGTGCCAGTACCTTAAAAAAAAAAAACAAATCAA
>QGVC01000142.1 GCA_003242645.1 Pseudomonadota bacterium | reverse complement strand
CCTAAGCTCCGCCATTCATTACTGGCCAAGCGACAGAGGGTGCTTCAGCAGCGTAGGCACTGGGTTTTTGCGGTCGATTCCAAGACGTGTTAGTCCTGGCCCTTGAGCGCAATCCTGCGTTTGCCAAGATGGCTTCCCACGATTAGTGCCGGCGTGTTGCACCCCGCGCCTCAACGGGCTAGACGCTCCGCATCAGCCCGCATGACGCTCAACTCCCCCAAGGACCTCCAGCATGCCTGCCACACGCGCCGACCTGTTTGCCCGTCTGGCCGAACTTGGCATCGAAACCAAGACGGTCGAGCACGAGCCCGTGTTCACGGTGGCCGAAAGTGAGAAGCTGGAGCGGGACCTTCCCGGCGGCCACACCAAGAACCTGTTTCTCAAGGACGCCAAGGGCAAGTTATTCCTGGTGACGGCCGAGAGCCACAGCCAGGTCAACCTCAAGGCGCTACCGAAGATCCTGGGTTGTGCCCGGTTGAGCTTCGGCAAGCCGGAGCTGCTGATGGAGGTGCTCGGCGTGCCTCCGGGGTCCGTGACCCCCTTCGCGCTCATTAACGACCGCGACCGGCAGGTGACGTTCGTCCTGGACAAGAGGCTGATGGCTTATGACACCATCAATTGCCATCCGCTCGAGAACACGGCCACGACGAACATTGCGCGGGACGACCTTTTGCGGTTCATTCGCGCATGTGGGCACGAGCCACATATCGTTGATTTGGTTGACGCGCCCATTGTCTGAGGCGCCAACCACCACAATCTTGTGGTTGTCCCCGCGAAAAGATGGGAACCGGCCGAGGAGACCCAGATGGATATTGGTGCACGTCAACCTGCTGCAGCAGGTCAGGACATAATCAAGGACACCACAACCGCAAATTTCGCCAAGGACGTGATCGAGGCGTCGCGCTCGGCCCTCGTTCTTGTGGACTTCTGGGCCGCCTGGTGCGGGCCGTGCCGGCAGCTCACGCCCATTCTCGAAAAGGTGGTGCGGAGCTACAACGGCAAGGTGCGGCTGGTGAAGCTCAACGTGGATGAGCACCCAGCGATCGCCGGGCAGCTTCGGGTGCAATCGCTGCCGACGGTTTATGCCTTCCGTGGTGGCCGGGCGCTTTAGGGCCTGTGGGGGTCCCAACCCGGGGGGGCCGTCCGGGCCTTTACCGGTCGCCCGCTCGGCGAGGGGGGGGAAGCTGGCATTGCGGCGATGCTCGAAGCCGCGGAAGCCGCGCTAGAAGCGCGTGACCTGCAGCGGGCGGCTGAGATCTACGCGACGGTCCTTCAAGAGGACCGCCAGAACGTCAACGCCCTCGCCGGTTTGGCCAAGTGCTATCTGCAGAGCGGGGACATCGCGCGGGCCGAGCAGACGATTGCTCTCGTGCCGCCGGACAAGCGGCATGCGAGCGCTGTGACGAGCGTCGTGGCGGCGTTGGAGCTGGCCAAGAAAGCTGGCGCCAGCGGCGACATCGCAGAGCTCGAGGCCAAGGTCGCCGCCGATCCGAACGATCACGAGTCGCGGATGAACCTAGCCCTTGCACTCGCGGCTCGTGGCGACAAGACGGGCGCGATAGATCATCTGCTGGAGATCTACCGCCGCGATCGCAACTGGAACGACGAGGCTGCGCGCAAGCAGCTCATCCAGCTCTTTGATGCCTGGGGGCCGAAGGACCCGCATACGATCGAGGGACGGCGTCGACTTTCCTCGCTCATGTTCGCCTGAGGCTCCGAACCTCGAAGGAGGCCCGATTGGCCCCTACGGACCGATACCGTAGTCCGAGCGATCTGCCGCAGCAGATTCCGGTGTTTCCGTTGCGCGGAGTCATCTTGCTGCCACGTGCCGTGCTGCCGCTCAGTATCTACGAGCCGCGGTACCTCAAGATGCTGGAGGACATTCTTTCAGGGGACCGGATCCTCGGCATCGTGCAGCCGGACCGCTCGGAGGGAGAGGAGGAAAGCCCTCCCGGTAAGGCGGTGAGCTTGCGGCCCGTGGGCTGCGCCGGCCGTCTGACCGCTTTCCAGGAGCTGGACGACGATCGGGTGCTCGTGACCGTGACGGGCGTGGCTAGGTTCGATCTGACCAAGGAGGTGCCGACCAGCAAGCCATATCGCCTGTTCCAGGTGAGCTATGACGCGTTCAGCCATGACTTCGAGGTCGGCGCCGGCGAAGAGCTGGTTGACAGATCGAACCTGCTCCGCGTGCTGAGGAGCTATCTCGAGGCTCACAAACTGAAGGCGGATTGGCGAGCCATCCTAAGCGCACCGAGCGAATACCTGGTCAACTCCCTCTCGGTGGTGTGCCCTTATGGTGCGGAAGAGAAGCAGGCGCTCCTCGAGGCCAAGGACCTGAAGACCCGTGCCGAGGTGCTCATGGCTCTTGCTGAGATGGAGCTGGCATCGAGCGAGAGCGGCTCGGGCGGCGCTGTGAACTGAGTTTGGAAACGACCATGTCGGAAGAGTCTTCTCACCCAACCGGTGGCGAGCGGAGAGAAGGCATCGACCGCCGCCTTCTGGAGCTTCTGGTGTGCCCGCTTACCAAAACGCCGTTGGAGTATGATGAAGCCCGCCAGGAGCTGATCAGCCGCGCCGCGCGCCTCGCGTTTCCCATCAAAGAAGGCGTGCCACTGATGACCGTAGAAGCGGCGCGCCACCTGGATGACGAGGAGCAAAGGTCTTAGCTTCCTCTGCAGTGATGCCTAGCTGCTGAACCACGCAAGCCGAGTTTCTCTCGCCGGTTTCCAGTTTCGTGTCGGATGTGGCGCAACGGCTCATCGCGGCCATTCAGTAATGCTCGTTATTACAGCGTTTCCCATCACATGGAGCGATCGCCGCAATTCGAAATAGCCCCGAAAATTGCTGAACCAAACCGCCAGGTGAGCGTTTTTCCCTAGGATTAGGGGCGGAAGCCGTATGGGGGACCAAACACAGGCATGACTTCCGTCAAAGACGTTCCGGCCGCGCCGCGGCATATCATCGAACAAAGAGGATTTGACGAATGGCACGCGGAACGGAATCGGCTGCAACTGCCCACAACGGAGCTGCTCGTAAGAAAGCAGCTGGCACCGTGAGCCCCATGCCGAGGGCAGTTTCTCAGCGGGAAAGCGCGCGAACGGACGAGAAACCTCTCATCGAGCCTCGGCCAACAATACACGACGTCGATACTTCGGCGCTCTTCGGCGAGGCGCTTGATCAGTCGCTCAACTACCTCACCTCGCGGTTCACGCTTGGCCTATCGCCGGCGGCGCTCACCGAAGCTTATTTCGACTGGCTCATCCACCTTGCCTGGGCCCCAGGTAAGCGATTGCAGCTGACGGAGAGGGCCGTACGGAAGATGATCCGGCTCGCCCGTTATGCGGCATTGTGCATGACGAAACCGGAAGGTGTGCCACCCTGTATCGAGCCGGCACCCGACGATCCACGCTTCGTGGGCGAGGATTGGCACCGCTGGCCATTCAACGTCATCCATCAGGCTTTCCTGCTCACACAGCAATGGTGGAAAATTGCGACGACGGACGTACGCGGCGTCACCAAGCAGCATGAGCACGAGGTCGAATTCGCTACACGGCAGATTCTCGACGTCTTCTCACCTTCAAATTTCCTCCTGACCAACCCTGTCGTGCTGCGCAAAACCGCTGAGGAAGGCGGGCAAAACCTGGTTCGGGGTTTTTGGAATTTTGTCGAGGACTGGCAGCGGCTGATTAACGGGCAGCCTCCTCCGGGGATGGAGGATTTCAAGGTTGGTGAGACGCTGGCGCTCACCCCTGGCAAGGTTGTCTACCGCAACCGTCTGATTGAGCTGATCCAATACGAGCCGGCCACGGACAAGGTGCGGCCGGAGCCCGTGCTCATCGTGCCCGCCTGGATCATGAAATATTACATTTTGGATTTGAGGCCGGGAAAATCGCTCGTCGAGTATCTCACGAAGCAGGGCTTTACGGTCTTCATGATTTCCTGGAAAAATCCGACCGCCGAGGACCGCGACTTGAGTTTCGAAGATTACCGTCGCCTTGGCGTGCTGGAGGCAGTTAAGGCCGTAAAGACGATTGTTCCCGATGTGGGCATTCACGGTGTGGGCTATTGCCTCGGCGGAACGCTGCTGGCCATCGCAGCTGCTGCTCTCGCACGATCGCATCAAAACTCCTTCAAAACGCTGACGTTCTTCGCTGCACAGGTCGATTTCGAGGAAGCGGGCGAGCTGATGCTGTTCATCAACGAAAGCCAGCTCGTGTTCCTCGAGGACATGATGAAAATGCAGGGCTTCCTCGGAAACTATCAGATGGCCGGAGCCTTCCAGCTCTTGCGTTCCAACGACCTCATCTGGTCGCGGGTCGTTCGCGACTACCTGATGGGCGAGCGGCAGCCCATGTTCGATCTCATGGCTTGGAACGCGGATACGACGCGAATGCCCTATCGCATGCATTCGGAGTATCTGCGGAAGCTGTTCCTCGAGAATGATCTCGCGGCTGGGCGCTATGTGGCGGACGGCCGGCCGATCGCGCTGACGGACATCCGCGTACCAGTGTTTGCTGTGGGAACGGAGACCGACCACGTCGCGCCGTGGCGGTCCGTCTACAAGGTACACCTCCTGCTCGACACGGAGGTGACCTTCGTGCTCACGAATGGTGGCCACAATGCCGGCGTCGTGTCCGAGCCGGGCCATCCCCGTCGCCGCTACCGGGTCAGCACCAAGGAGGAGGATGACCTCTACGTTGATGCGGACACCTGGTTCGAGCAAACTCCGGTGAAGCAGGGCTCCTGGTGGCCTGAGTGGGCGGCTTGGCTCTCGGAGCGCTCAGGCGAGTGGACTTCTCCGCCCCCAATGGGCGCGCCCGAAAAGGGCTATAGGCCGATCCTCGATGCCCCCGGGACCTACGTTCTGCAACCTTGAACGATCGAAGGCCGACCGATGCGCGCGATGGTCCTCGAGAAGCCGCGAACGGAGCTGAAGCTTCTCGACGTGCCTGTCCCGAAGCCTGGCCCAGGTGAGGTGTTGGTGCGTGTCGCGGCCTGCGGTGTCTGCCGCACCGATTTGCATGTCGTCGACGGCGATCTGCCCGATCCCAAGCTGCCGATCATCCCGGGTCACGAGATCGTCGGCTACGTCACGGAGCTAGGGGAGGGCGTTTCGAGATTCAAAGAGGGTGACCGTGTCGGCATCCCTTGGCTCGGCAGGACATGCGGCCAGTGTCGGTATTGCCTCAACGGCCGCGAGAATTTGTGCGAGTCGCCGGGTTTCACGGGCTATACCATCGACGGCGGCTACGCTGAGTACGCCGTCGCGCATGCCGATTACTGCTTCCCCCTTCCCATGGACTACGACGATGCCTCGGCGGCGCCGCTCCTTTGTGCAGGGCTTATCGGCTATCGCTCGTTGAAGGTCGGGGGCCCGGGGCAGACGCTCGGAATTTACGGTTTTGGCGCGGCAGCGCACATCGTGGCGCAAGTGGCCCAATTCGAGAGGCGGCGCATTTTCGCCTTCACGCGGCCCGGCGACACGGCGGCGCAGGATTTCGCCCGCTCTCTCGGCGCTGAATGGGCAGGCGGCTCGGATGAGACGCCGCCGGCTCCACTCGATGTCGCCATCATCTTTGCGCCTGTTGGCGAGCTGGTGCCCGCGGCGCTGAAGGCAATGGCGAAGGGCGGCACGGTGGTTTGCGGCGGCATCCACATGAGCGACATCCCCTCGTTTCCATACGAGCTGCTGTGGCACGAGCGCATCGTGCGCTCTGTCGCAAACCTCACGAGGGATGATGCCACCGAATTTCTCGAACTTGCGCCGCAAGTTCCGGTTAAGACGACAATCGAGACGTTCCCGCTTGAGGATGCGAACGAGGCTTTGGCGCGATTGCGCGACGGAAAGCTGACGGGCGCGGCAGTCCTCATTCCCTGAGTGATTTTGACAACCGCGGCTCGCTGACACCCGCGGTTGATTGCGCGAGCTGCGCCCCTCATGTTCCGCTCATGCCTCGAAGCTGATTGGAGCTTCGCCATGCTCACGATCGAGGACATGATCGCCTTTTCCGGTCTTAGCCGAGACGAGGTCTTGGCCATAGCCGAGCATGAGCATCTGCCGGAAACGGCGGCGTGCGCTCTCGCCGAATATCTCATGCAGCAGGAGCACGGGCCGGAGCGCATTCGGGAAATCATTGTCGAAGATATCCGGGCCGCGCAGCAGCGGGGTGATAAGGAGCACGTCCAGACGTTGCTTCACGTGCTGCATCACTTTGTGAGAACTCACCCCGAGTCGCTCCCCATCTCGGGCAAACAGACGGACATCACCTGAGAGAAGTGGCGCACACACCGGGCTGTAGGGACTGCGGCGCAGCGACTTTCAGTGATGTTCTGTGCTGCTGCCCCGAATGGCGCGCTTGTCTCGGCTTCGGAAGCAGGAACGCGGCGAGAGCGCCGAAAAGGCGTCAACTCAGCCGCCAAGAAGAGGAAGAATAACTGCCGCCGAAACGGCAATCGCGGCGCCAACGAGGAATTGGCTCGCCACCGCAATGACCAGGATCTGAAAGAAATACCGTTTCGAGCGCACCTGGAGCATCCGATTCTGCTATCCGCGACCTTGAGAACTCCGTTGCGAAAAGTAGCGCCCGATCCTGGAGTTGAGCTTGCGGGCCGCTGCCACGGCCGCCGCGATCTCCCGATTCCGGGCCATGGCGTCCTCGATCAAGTCCGCTTCCCTGGCATCGAGCCGGCCGGCGACATAGTCGCTGATCAGGTCTGGCGTGATTCGATGCGGAACGGGGTTCATCTGTAATCTCCAACTTCGAGCAAACACGGGATCCGAACCGAGTCTTCGAATCGTTGGAAAACAATTGCCAAAGAATGAACGGAGGAGCTGTTACTCGGGTGACAAACCCACAGCTTTCGATCGTTTGTTGGTAATGGAAAGCGAACTTCGACTAGAAGTGTTGTCGAAAGGTCCTCGGATCGAGGCCTAAGCCCCGCCTATTTGTGATGCCACTTGGACGACACCCGACCACGATCTTTCAAAGATCATCGCGGATCGAAGGTTCCGGGCGCACTAAGAGCGGGCCAAGCCACGGTCTATTCGGACGGAGTTAAGTCCGCACAAGTGGGGGTAACCATGCTCAGAGTCTTTCTAGCGACCACCAATATTTTCACGTCGCTCATTTTGGGTGCCCTGGCCATGGGCGTCGTGTGGTACCTCTCCCCCGACTTGATGCAGGACTTTTTCCACTCTGCGAGCGGGTTGAAGCTCTGGCTGACGAACCTTGGAATCGATCCGAAGTACAACAACTTCCTCTGGTTTTTGATCGAGGAGCGTCAGATCGTCTTCATGGGGTTCGTCATCGCAACGCGCGTGGTCCTTGCCATCCTTGCGGCGATCTTCATTGCGCCCTTCACCGAAACGGTCTGACCACGGAGGTCTCGGCCCTTCAAGCCACTGGACCGAATCGGTGCAAGTCCATGCCGTAGACGCGGAGCCACTCCTTGGCCTCATCCATGCGTGGCATCGTCTTGCGCACGAGCGCCCAGAACCGCGGGCCGTGGTTCATTTCCGCAAGATGCGCCACCTCGTGCGCCGCGACGTAGTCGAGGATCAACGGCGGGGCGAGGATGAGGCGCCACGAGAACGACAGCATGCCGGTCGTGGAGCATGAGCCCCAGCGGCTCACCTGATCGCGAATGACTATGCCGCGCGGCCGCAGCTTCAGTTTGGCGGCGTGCCAAGCCACTCTCTCGTCGAGATCCTTGCGCGCCTGCGCAATGAGCCAGTCGAGCAGGCGTCTCGGGGCGTGGTCCGAATGACCAGAGACCACGAGCTGTGGCCGTCCGTCCGCTGCCCGCCCCACTGAGACGACGGGTCCGCGACGGAGATATCCGAGAAAGCGGATGACGTGCGGCACACCCCGCAGCGGAATCTCGGCCCCGTCCTCGAAAGGCACCGGGGGAGGCAGGCTGCAGAGCCTTTCCTTCACCCACTCGAGATGACGCGAGACGAACTGACCGGCCTGCTTGAGGTCGCACTGCATCGGTAACGTGACCACGACGGATCGTCTCGCCCGGTTCACTCTGAGCGTCATCCGCCGTGCTGCGGGATGGTGTCGGACTTCGACAGCCGTCGGAATGCCTTGAAGATAGAGCTGCTTCGCTCCGCATTTGCCAGCCGAGCGCGCCTTCCTCTTCATTGTTAGACCTCGGTAGTACCCGTGTTGACCGTCTATCAAGACGAGGAGACACAGGGCCAACGAGAAACGCCGACCACACACAGGCGAATGCCCCGTGTGGCGAACACGCGTCACTATTTTCGAAACAAGCTACCGACCTGGCTCGGATGGTTCTTTCGAAGCACCAAAACTTGGCGGAAAAGGCCAACGCAACAGTCCTTCCAAGAAAAGGCTGCTGGCGAGGTTCAGCATGCGATATGGCGCGTCGAATGCGTTGTTGTCACGATCGTCGCTCTGCCCCAGGCGGCCTAGCCCCTGATCCTTCAGCTTGCGAACCATGGGATCGGGCGTGCTGTCGTTCGCGGGCGAAAAGGTAAAAGCGACCATCTCGGCCGAAAAACTGGCCTTCTCTGACGCCGGGCTGACGCTCATGAGCGCAAGGT
>QGVC01000564.1 GCA_003242645.1 Pseudomonadota bacterium | reverse complement strand
TGCCGGGCGTGCATGGTGGAGATCGAAGGCGAGCGCGTGCTTGCCGCTTCCTGCATCCGCAAGCCAACGCCGGGCATGAAGGTGAAGACCGCCAGCGAGCGCGCTCGCAAGAGCCGCGAGATGGTCTTCGAGCTTCTCATCGCCGATCAGCCGCCGAAAGAGGAGAGCCACGATCCGGCTTCCAAGTTCTGGAACTGGGTCGCGGCGATGGGCATCGCCACGACGAGCCGCTACCCGCGCTCCGACATGCCGGCGGCGGACAACTCGCACGCGGCGATCGCGGTCAACCTCGACGCCTGCATCAAATGCGGCCTATGCGTGCGCGCCTGCCGCGAGGTGCAAATGAACGACGTCATCGGCATGGCGTATCGCGGTTTCGACGCCAAGCCGGTGTTCGATTTCGATAAGCCCATGGGTGACTCGACCTGCGTCGCATGCGGCGAGTGCGTGCAGGCCTGCCCGACCGGCGCTCTTATGGAAGCCAACCTGCTCGATGCCTCGGGCAAGCGCGTGGAGTTCGAGGAGAGGTCGGTCGATACGGTTTGCCCGTACTGCGGTGTCGGCTGCCAGACCAAGGTGTACGTGAAGGGCGACCGAATTCTTTATGTCGACGGTCGAAACGGTCCGGCAAACGAAAATCGGCTCTGTGTCAAAGGCCGCTTCGGATTCGATTACATCCATCACCCTGACCGACTGAAGAAGCCATTGATCCGCCGCGAGGACGCACCCAAGCGCGGCGACATCGTGGTCGATCCGCGGAATCCGTGGGACGTGTTCCGCGAGGCAACTTGGGAGGAGGCGCTGGAGAAGGCCGCCGCCGGCTTCCGGCGCATCCTCGAGCGCGACGGCGGTCAAGCGCTTGCAGGCTTTGGCTCTGCGAAGGGCTCGAATGAGGAAGCCTATCTGTTCCAGAAGCTGATCCGTCAGGGATTTGGCACCAACAACGTCGACCACTGCACGCGCCTGTGCCACGCCTCATCCGTGGCCGCGCTGATGGAGGGCCTCAACTCAGGCGCAGTCACCGCGCCGTTCACGGCGGCCAAGGATGCCGATTGCATCATCGTCATCGGCGCGCGGCCAACGGAGAACCATCCTGTCGCTGCAACTTATCTCAAGAATGCAGCCAAGCGCGGGGCGAAGCTCATCGTCATGGATCCGCGCGGCCACAGCCAAGGGCTTGCGCGATACGCCAGCTACGTCCTGCAATTCAAGCCAGGTCGCGACGTGGCGCTGCTCAACGCCATGCTCAACGTGATCATCACGGAAGGGCTGGTCGACGTTCAGTACGTCCAGGCGCATACCACTGGCTTTGAAGATCTGAAGGCACGGGTCGCGGATTTCACGCCCGAGCGCATGGAGCCTGTCTGCGGGATTCCGGCAGAGACGATCCGCGAGGTGGCGCGGCTCTATGCGCGCTCCGAACGCTCGATCATTTTCTGGGGCATGGGTGTCTCGCAGCACACGCACGGCACTGACAATGCCCGCTGCCTCATCGCGCTGGCGCTCGTTACGGGCCACATCGGCCGGCCGGGCACGGGCCTTCACCCGCTACGCGGTCAGAACAATGTGCAAGGTGCCTCCGATGCCGGCCTCATCCCGATGGTGTACCCGGACTACAAGTCCGTGGAGGATCCCAAAATCCGCAGCATGTACGAGGAGCTGTGGGGCCGGCCGCTCGATCCGAAGCGCGGCCTGACGGTCGTCGAGATCATGCACGCAATCCACGACGGCCAGATCAAGGGCATGTACATCATGGGCGAGAACCCGGCGATGTCCGATCCGGACGTCTCCCATGCCCGCGCCGCGCTCGCGCACCTCGAGCATCTCGTGGTGCAGGACATCTTCCTCACCGAGACGGCCTGGCACGCAGATGTTGTCCTTCCAGCCTCCGCGCATGCGGAGAAGTGGGGCACCTACACAAACACCAACCGTCAGGTGCAGATCGGCCGCCCGGTGCTCAATCCGCCGGGCGAGGCGCGGCAGGATTGGGAGCTCATCCAGGAGATTGCAAAGCGTATCGGGCTTGACTGGAACTACCGCGACGTGTCCGAGGTATTCGCCGAGATGGCGAGCGTGATGCCGTCGCTCAAGAACATCACCTGGGAGCGGCTGTTGCGCGAAGATGCCGTCACCTATCCGTGCGATGCGCCTGACAAGCCGGGCAACGAGATCATCTTCGCGACCTCATTCCCGACGGCGACGGGGCGCGCCAGGATCGTTCCGACTGATCTTCTGCCTCCTGACGAGCTGCCGGACGACGA
>QGVC01000141.1 GCA_003242645.1 Pseudomonadota bacterium | reverse complement strand
CAAGCTCTTGGCGCGGTCCGCTCGGACCATTACACAAGCGGCGCCCCCATCCGTGACGAGACAGCAATCGCGACTCGTCAAGGGATCGCTCACCATACGCGAATTGAGTACATCCTCTCGGGTAAGAGGTCCCCGAGCGAAGGCATTTGGATTAAGATTTGCCCACCGCCGCGCAGCCACGGCAATATCCGCTAGCATCTCGCGCGTCGTGCCAAACTCGTACATATGGCGTTGGGCAGCCAGTGCATATGAGGTTATTGGGTGCCGCGGCTTGTAAGGCTTTTCATGCCATTGCGGCTCACTCATGGAGATGAGACGGCCGCCCGCCGTCCGCTGGTTCGAGCCGTAACAAATAAGCACCGCATTGCAGAGCCCAGCGTCGAGCGCAAGCGCCGCCTGCAGCAAGTGCATCACGAAAGACGACCCACCGATGTTCGTACCATCGAAAAATGTCGGCTTAATACCGAGATACTCCGCGACGGAGAGCGTCGGAAACGCGTGCACACTTGTTGCAGCGCAAAGTCCGTCGATATCCTTCAGCTCCAAACCGGCATCTTCGATGGCGGCAAGCGCGGCATCTGCTAGGAGCTCGATCGCCGTGCGGCCTGGCGCCTCGCCCCAACCTGCACCGCCTATACCTACTATTGCGGTACGCCCGCGGATGGAATTACCGCTCATGCGGCACCCCCTTCCCTGACGACGTCGAAAACGACTGCGGGCTCGCCATCTATTTCGGTAATGCGGGCCTTTACTCGCGTGCCGATCGGCACCGTCTCGACGCCCTCAACGCGACTCATCAATCGCGGGCCCTCGTCAAGCTCTATAAGGGCAATGTTGTAAGATCCTTCCCGGGTACGATTTACAGTGATCGAATAGACCGTCCCGAAACCGGACGCTTCGACCCATTCCAAATCGCTCCGACCGCTTC
Organism: Pseudomonadota bacterium; assembly: GCA_003242645.1. Next base: position 7,645 of record QGVC01000141.1, on the reverse strand, counting down.
CCGGTTCAGCAACCCGCGGAAAAAAGACGTAACGCCCCGAGGACCGGCTCCGTTGAATCATGAACCGTCCCTCAGATAGATATGAGCGGAACTCCTGCTCAGGGCCAGGACCTGGCGCTTCTTTGAGTATCATGCGTTTCCTCAACCACCTCCGGTCAACCGCCGGCCTTTCCGATCTTTCAGCATTTGGAAAGGCCTTCCCCGGAGAAAATGCACTACCGATAGGGCGCTCCTTTCCTTGCAGCCCTCCAAGATCAGCATGGCTACGATTCTACGAAAGACTGTAAACGCTCCCAACTCCTCTCTGGCGTCCAGTGTGGAAGCTATGTTACATTCGATATCCAGAATTGCAATCGGAATCGTGAATGGCTGAAGGTCTCGACAAACAGAAGGACGTTGGCGCCGTTGTCCACGCGCTGCGCATTCTGCAGCATCTCGCGGCTGCGCCCGGGCCTCAAGGTGTTGCCGCTGTAGCGCGCGCAACTGGCATCAGTCCTAGCACCTGCTTTGGTATATTGCGGACGATGGCCCGGGCTCGTTTCGTGAGCTTCCACGAGAAAGATAAGACCTATTCGCTCGGACTTGCTGTCGCCGAACTCGCTATTGGGCTGATCGGCACCAGCTACCTCGACTTGATCCGACCTGAGCTGGAGCGTCTTGCTCTCAATCACAACATGCTCATCGCGCTATGGCGTATTTCAGAAGATGGACATATTATCGCCGTCGACCGCGCTTATGGCGAACATGTTGTACGAGTCGATATGCGTATCGGATCGCGACTACCTTATTTGATCGGAGCGGTCGGGCGCTGCATTGCCGCTCACTTGCGGTTGCCGGCGCAGGAACTTCGGCGACGCTTCACCAAACTCCGTTGGCAGGATCCTCCAAGCTTTGAACAGTACAAGGCCGAAGTTGAACAGGCTTCACGTAACGGATGGGCGAAAGACGTTGGGCGTCTTTACAAGGGAATTACAACAGTTGCCAGCGTCGTCGTTGATCAAAACGGAGCGCCCCGGTTCGGTATCAGCGGCATTGCAATCCAAGGTCAACATGCTCCCGAACAGATCGACCGGCTCGGTATCGAGCTGCGCGAGACCGCAGCCTATCTCAGCCGAGCCCTCTTCCCACTTCCAAGCAGTGAGACTTCAAAAACGGCAATATTGACAACCAGTTGACGTCGCGGAAGTGATTATCCGTAGTCGTGGAAATGCTGCAGAAAATCAGGAGGTAACGCCCAAACACCATGCCAACACAAGAACCAAACCGCGGCAACCGAGGGAATAGCGATTATGGAGGAAACGCATGAAACGCACTCTACTCATTTGGCTGGCAGCCGGAATGCTGACATTCTCTGCCGCCAGCGCTCAAGAAGCTCCTAAAGATCCCGAAGTATTCAAGATCGGCGCCATCTTGGCCATGAGTGGCAAGGCCGACTGGTACGGCAAGGTCATGAGCGCCGGCATCTTGCAAGCGGTCGACGAGATCAACGCCAAAGGCGGCATTGAAGGCATCAAGCTGGAGGCAGTGATCGAAGATCACAAGAGCGGCGTTGCCAAAGAGGGTGTCTCCGCGGTCACGCGGCTGATCAACATTCACAACGTTCAAGCGGTACTTTCGTCGTTCTCACCACCTACGCTCGCAATTGCTCCAATCGCCGACGAGAAGGGAATCTTGGTGCTCAATGGGGGTGGCGTCAGCACGGCGATGGTCGGGGCGTCCAAGTATCTTTTCCATAACCGATCCCTTGCCTCGGACCTGGGCCGCGCCGCAGCAAAGCGCGCTAATGAACTGGGCCTCAAGCGTTTGGCTCAGCTCGCCTGGAAGAGCGATGCCGGCGAGAGCATAATCGCGGCTGTCGAGCCATACTGGAAATCGAAAGGCGGCACGATCACCGCGACTGAGTTCATGGAAGTTGGCGCGCCCAACATCGACACTCAAGTGGCGAAGATTCGCGCGTCCAATCCTGATTGGGTTGGCCTCTGGCTATTCAGTCCCGATCCAGGACTTGCACTGAAAAAAATCCGTGAATTTGGTCTGAGGGTTCCGGTAATAGGAATCGAATATAACGAGGATATCCAGAAAATTGCCGGGAAGCACAGTGACGGGTACGAGTATACTTCGGACTACTTCACACCGTCCCCTGAGTTCCCCTGGTCGCAGCAGTTCGCTGAGAATTACAAGAAGCGTACTGGTGAAGATCCGGAATTCTATGCGGCCAACTACTATGAGGCAGTCTACGTAGTAGCGGAAGCCATCCGCCGGGCGCGTGCCAAGGGTGGTGACTACTGGAATGGCGCTAAGTTGGCCGCCGCAATCCGCGAGAACCCGGAATTTGACAGTGTCTATGGCGGCAAAATGGTGTTCCAGGAGAACGGTGTCGCCAAGAAGCGCGTGGCTCTATTCCGCGTGAAGGATGGCAAGAGTGAGTTCGTCAGCTACATCACGCCGGATTGATCGACTGTCGCCAGACGAGTCCGTGGGCAGGCCTAGCGCGCCTGCCCAGCGTGTCACAGCTGCGGAGGCCCCCACATGGATCTTCTGCTTCAGCTGCTCGTAAATGGCATAATTAACGGGAGCCATTACGCGCTGCTAGGAATAGGCTTTGGCCTGATTTTCGCGACAACCCGTATTGTACACTTCGCCTACGGGCCGATTTTCACCTTTGCCGCTTACGTCGGATGGTTATTAGCAGGTGGGTTAGGCCTGTCGGTGTGGGTCGGCCTCACTGGCGCCGTTGCCACCGCGCTCGTGCTCGGACTCTTGAGTTATCTCCTCATATATCGCCCGTTGGAACTCAGAAATGCGCCGGTGCTGGTGCCGCTGATCGCATCTCTGGGCCTTTATATCGTACTGGAAAACCTAGTGGGCGTGATCTTCGGTACGGGTGTTCGAGTTGTTGAACATCTAGACACCCAAATTTTCTTCGTTGGACCGGTTTTCTTTACCTCCCTCCACGTGTGGCAGGTTATCAGCTTTCTTGTCCTCGGAGGAGCTCTCTCACTATACCTGCGTCGCACGCGCATCGGTAAGGCGATCCTCGCGATGACAGACAATCCTGAGATGGCGCGCATAATTGGGATAGACACCCTTCGTGTATCGCTCATAGTGTTTGCCATCGGCTCCATGATCTCGGCAGTTCCCGCGATGCTTATTCTGCTCAAGGATGGAGCCAGCACGCATATGGGCTTCGCTGCGGTCTTCCTGGCGTTTGTCGCCGTGGTCGTTGGCGGGGTTGGCTCCTTGAAAGGCGCAGCGGCAGGCGGTTTTCTGCTCGGCCTCGTCCAAAGCCTTGGGCTCTGGCAAATTCCGACGGAATGGCAAAACTCCATCGCTTTCATTGTACTGTTCTTGATGATCTTGTTGCGCCCAGAAGGGTTGTTCGGTGTTCGAACGCGCTGAGGACGGCCAGGAATGGATTATCTTCTCCATATCCTCGTGATGGTCTGCCTCTATGCGATCCTCGCGAGCTCCTTCAATTTGTTGATCGGATTCGCCGGCTTATTCGCCCTCTCTCATGCAGCCTTTTATGCGCTCGGTGCCTACGCCGCCGCTATCACCACCACGAGCCTTGGGCTGCCTTTTCCCCTACCACTCCTCATTGCGGTCGTTTTCGCCGCCGCAATGAGTGTGCTCATTGCTCTCCCCGCGCTGCGTGTAAGCGGACACTATCTCGTGGTCATTTCGCTGGCACTGCAGATGATCGTCATCGAGGTCATCCTCAATTGGACCTCGTTAACGGGTGGAACGGACGGAATCAGCGGTATTCCGGCATACACGATTGGTAGCCTTCGACTAGACAGCCCTGGCCGATTCCTGCTTGCTGCCGTTCCGATCACCGCCCTCTGCTTCTGGATTTGCTGGCGCTTAGCCCACTCCCCATTCGGCCGCGCGCTACGAGCCATGCGTGAGAACGAGGACGCCGCAGAAGCGGTTGGCAAGAACATCCTTTACATGAAGGTCACCGTCTTTGCTGTCTCGGCCGGCCTGGCTGCTATCGCAGGTGTGCTGTTCGCGCGCTACTTCACCTACGTCGGAGCGCAAAGCTTTACAATCGACGAAACAATCTACGTTCTGGCGATGGTTATACTGGGCGGCACGGCAAATCTGTGGGGATCGGTGCTCGGTGCAGCGATCCTGGTCATTCTGCCAGAGCTGCTCAAGTTCGTGGCTTTGCCGGTCGACATTGCCGACAAATTAAGACTCATCATCTACGGCGTCATCCTGATCCTCATTCTGCGTTTCCGACCTGAAGGCCTGCTGCCGGAACCGCGCGGCGAAAAGGCCATGTTTGTGTCCATCAATGCACAAGAACCTGTTGGTGCCAGTAACGACCTTTTCGCTGGATCAAAGGACAATGTCGGCGAAGTGATTCTTGAAGGCCGCAATCTGCGCAAGAGCTTTGGTGGAATCACCGCCGTCTCTGATTTCTCAATCATCTTGAAAAAAGGCCAAATCACTGGTCTGATCGGACCTAATGGTGCCGGCAAAACAACCGCTTTCAATCTCCTCACGGGATTCTTGAAGCCGGATTCCGGAGAAATTGCGCTGCGGGGCAAGAATATCATCGGTCGGAGGCCGCACGAGTTGGTCGGAGCGGGTCTCGCTCGATCCTTTCAAGATTTGCGGCTTTTCACAAAGATGACTGTCATCGAGAACGTTCTGGTTGCTCTACCCAATCAGTCGGGTGACAGCCTCTTCCGGGTCTTCTTCAAGCGGCGGCACGTGCGCGAGGAGGAACGGGAAAATGCTGCCCGCGCGATGCAAATCCTCCGCTTCGTCGAGTTGCACGACAAAGCATACGAAACTGCAGAAAACCTATCTTACGCAGAAGAAAAGCTGCTGGTTGTTGCCCGGCTTCTGGCCACAGGTGCCGAGGTGTTGTTGTTCGATGAGCCCATGTCCGGCCTCGACCCAACAACCTTGGCCGAGATCTTCCCGGTAATACGGAAGCTTGCGGAGAGCGGCAAAGCGGTGTGCATCATTGAGCACAACCTCGACGTAATCAAAGAGCTCTGCGACGTCGTCTATTTCCTCGACGAAGGCCGGGCGATGGCGGTCGGCACGCCGGAGGAGCTCATGAGCAATCCGGAGCTCGCCACGAGGTACTTTGGATGACTACGCCTGTTCTTGAAACGCGCCGCCTGGAAGCCGGATATGGCAAGAAGCGCGTGGTCCATGGCATCGATCTGGCGCTTCGCGAGGGGGAGATTTTGCTCGTTCTTGGCCACAACGGGGCTGGCAAGACGACTTTGATGCGAGCAATCTTCGGTCTCGACCCTCCCGTGGCGGGCGAGGTTAGATTCCAGGGTCAGGATATCACCGGACGAACTCCTGCGGCGAACGTCGCAGCTGGGCTGGCCTTCGTACCGCAGGGCCACGGAATATTCCGGAGTTTAACCGTTCAGGACAACCTCGAGCTAGGCGCTTTCGCGGAAACGGATCCTTCTAAGGTAACAGAGCGTCTCGAAAGCGTCTTCAGTCTGTTTCCCATTTTGAAGGAGCGCGCAAAGCAGGTCGCCGGAACGCTTTCCGGTGGTCAGCAGCAAATGCTCGCAATTGGCATGGCGCTCATGCATGGACCCCGCGTGCTGATCCTCGATGAGCCTTCGATCGGACTCGCTCCGAACTTGGTCGAGCGGGTCATGCAGTCGATCGTCGCCATAAATCAGCGGTTCGGAACATCCATCCTCATGGTCGAGCAAAATTTGGCCCTCAGCTTGCCGATCGCGAGCCGTGCAGTTGTGATCAAGACGGGAACAGTCGTCTATGAAGGCGATCCTGAGCCATTGAATGACCACGTGCGCCTCATGCAGCTATTCTGAGAGTTGAGGGATTGTGATGTCTCAAAGATGGAAAAACCGGCCGGAGGGTTCGAATTGGGGCGATTTCGGCCTGGATGACGAGCGTGGACGACTTAATCTGCTAACACCAGATCGTGTCCTTGCAGCGATAGCAGAGGTCAAAGAGGGACGCACGTTCTGTCTGAGCCTTCCTCTCGATTATCCCGGTGGCAACATCCTCAACGAACGACGCCATCCACCGAAATTGTTCTCGACTATTCGTCAGGGAAAAGCCAATTACAATTTCCAGCTGAAGCAAGAGAATGAGAACTGGACAGATGTGATAAGCGACGACGCCGTCCTTCTCCATACGCAGTACTCGACGCAATGGGACTCGCTGGCTCATGTGGGCGCACTGTTTGATGCGGATGGTGATGGAGAGCCGGAGGTCGTCTATTACAACGGCTGGCGTGGCGGCGAACACATCGTTGGTCCGGCCGGCCACGAGCATGGCGAGGGTTGCGGCCCCTTTGAGGGGACTCACGCAGATCGTCTAGGGATCGAAAACATGGCGGAAGCCTGCGTTCAGGGCCGGGGCGTGATGATCGATCTCCATGCCCATTTCGGTGACGAGCGCAAGCTGGTCGGCTACGACGACCTGATGCGGGTGATGGAGGCGGATGGCGTTGTGGTCGAAGAAGGCGATATGGTGTGCTTCCACACGGGCTTTGCCAAGAAAGTGCTTTCCATGAATAAGCAGCCGTCAGCAGAAGTGCTGCATGGCGTCTGCGCTGTTCTCAATGGGCGCGACCGCCGCTTGCTCAATTGGATTACAGATAGCGGACTCGCCGTCTTGATTGCAGACAATTACGCAGTCGAGGCCCTGCCCTCAGTTCCTGGGGAGGGACAGCACGCATCCCTGCCGTTGCACGAGCATTGCTTATTCAAGCTGGGCGTACACTTGGGCGAGCTTTGGTACTTGTCCGATCTCGCTGATTATCTTCGCGCCGCTAAACGCTACCGTTTCCTGCTAACTGCGCCGCCGCTCCGTCTTCCGGGGGCTGTTGGATCACCCACAACTCCGGTTGCAACGGTGTGAAGAGGAGAGCCTCACGTGACCACACACCCGCTTCGAATCGGTAGTGGTGCCGGCTATGCGGGGGATCGGTGGGAGCCGGCGCTCGAGCTGATCGAAAAAGGTGAAATTGATTTCATCTGTTTTGAATGCTTGGCAGAGCGTACAATAGCTCGCGAGGCGCTGTCCCGCCGGAACAGGCAAAGCGAAGGTTATAATCCTCTATTGGCCGAGCGCATCCGGAGCGTTCTTCCTGCCGCGCGGAAACATGGCGTCCGCATCATAAGCAATATGGGTGCCGCAAATCCGGAAGCTGCAGCGGAAGCTGTCGTCGAGATCGCGCGCGCGGCTGGACTGGCGGGCACCAAAGTCGCGGCCCTTTTGGGAGACGACGTGCTCAACTGGGTGCTCGCCCATCCGGAGGAGCATTTCCTTGAAACCGGGGAGCCGATTGAAAGCGTTCACTCAGATATTGTTTCTGCCAATGCCTATCTCGGGGCGGACGCTATTGGCCAGGCTATCGAAACAGGGGCACACGTGATCGTAACCGGGCGCGTTGCCGATCCCTCTCTGTTTCTCGCGCCCGTGCTCGCGACATATCGCTGGTCAGAAAACGATCCGCGCCTAGGCCAAGGCACAGTCATGGGCCACCTGCTCGAATGCGCAGGTCAGATCACCGGCGGCTATTTCGCCGATCCCGGCAAGAAGGATGTTCCAGAACCGTGGGCTCTCGGCTTTCCTTTTGCCGACGTTTGGGAAGATGGCCGAGTACGCATTGGCAAAGTGGCGG
>QGVC01000563.1 GCA_003242645.1 Pseudomonadota bacterium | reverse complement strand
CTTTTTGTCGGCAGCGTTATATGTGTTTAAAAGACCACCCAAGGAAGATCGGAAAACGCTCTATTCCCTCCTCCGAGATCGCCAAGATCTGCGCAGCATCACCGCGCTCTGACGCGTGGATGAGCCTTTGCGCCATTCGACTATGGATCGCGTTCGCATCACCAATTCGTCGTCCAATATCGAAATAGGCCTTCAGCCCCTCTTCAGCGCGAGCAAACCGTCCCGCGTGCAGATCTCGCGTGCTCCCAATGAGTTTCGAGTACCAAAGCGCTTGTGGTTGCCCCAGTCGATCAGCAAGCCGTTGAAACTCGCCTGCCATCTGATCGAACGACGAGATGTCTGCATTCTCAAGCGCTCCCACGATCCCATAGAGGAGCGCCATGCACAGCAGCTCATCGTCGCCTATTGAGCGTGCAAGCTGAAGAGCCTCCTGAGCGATGGCCGTCCGAGAGTCCACTTCATACGGCATCCACTCCGCCAGCCACCTCGCCATCAGCACCAACAAGCGAACCATTGGATCTCTACTGGACCCGCAGATCTGCCAAGCCTCTCGGCTCAATACGGCGCTCTGCCCGTCCTGCGCGGACCAGAACAGCGCCATGCCAAGCCGCGCCGCTACGAGGGCCCTCAATCCGTGTTGATCGGGGCGCAAGCACCCCTGAGCTCGCTTCAATAGCGAGATAAGCAGGTCATCGTGAACCCCAGCCTCGACCGCAAAGAAGCCCGGAGCAACGCCCAGGGCTGCCTCAGCCACCCGCTCGGGTTCCCGATTGCGTTCCGCGAGCCTTGCGGCGCGCTCAAATGTAACCTTCGCTCCGCCTCGATCCCCGGCGCGCACCTGATCGAAGCCCAGCGCCAACAACTGGGAACAGATCGCCCGCTCGTCTTCGGGTATGAACTGTTCGAGAATCCTAAGCGCCCGCTTGCCGAGTTCTGCCGCTTCACCATATGCCACCGCGCTTCTCGCCGCGGCCGCGGCTTGGCTACAAAGGCTCACGGCCTTGCCCACGTCGCCCAGTACCGCAGCCTCCGAGAAATGCACTGCGATCTCGGATATTCGGCCATCTCGATAGATGCCTATTCGCTCCAGCGCCTCGCCAACGGCTTTGTGCAAGCGGGCCCGTCTATCGCTTCCTAGACCTTCATACAGCACGTCCCGAACAAGTACGTGAACGAATCGAAACCTCCCAGCCTCCTCACGTGCAGTGACTACACCCGCCTCGACGGCTTCCTCCAATGCGCGTGTGATCTCGAGCGCGGAGGGACCAAGCACTCTCGCAAGGATCGGGACATCGAATTCCCGGCCGACGACCGATGCAACATCTAATGCCTCCTGCACCTCTGGGCTCAGATTTCGCAGCTGGTCAAGAATGGCGTCCCGGACCGTTGCGGGCAGCGAGCGGGCCGCATCTCGCAGCCCAGCACCATCACGGCGCAGGATGCTTGTCAACTGACTTAGGAAGAAGGGGTTCCCACCGGTCAGGTCTTCCAGCCTGCGCACTTGCTCAGCAGAAGGAGACCACCCCCCCACCCCGCGTACATAGTTCGATATATCTGCCGACGAGAATCCCGAAGGCTGCACCGCGGTACCGCCGCATCGTCGAAGCAGTCGAGATACGACGTGGAATCTCTCCGGCGATCTACGAAGTTCTGGCGACCGATAGGTAGCCACGACTGCGACAGTCGCTTCGGCGCACGTGCCCAATAGGAACTCGAGCAACAGAAGCGAATCAAGGTCCGCACGGTGGACATCATCGAGCAGGACGGCCAGCGGAAGTTCGCTTGCAGCCTGTGACACAAACTGGGCAAACCCATCGAAAAGGCGGAACCTGGCGTTCTGGGCGGGGAGTCGGTCATCTAGAAGCCGGACCGATTCCGACACTCCCGGCACTGATTGGGCAATCTCTGGTGCTTCCCTAGCAAGGGTTGTCCGCGTGGCCTCCGTCCTTGGATCGAGGCAGATCTCGCGGGCGACCTGAATCCATGGCCAGAAAGCCGGAGCGCCTTCCTCTTCGCCACACCGACCGATCGCGGGAAGAAAGCCAGCCGCCCGCGCTCTTCGCGCGCACTCGTCCAGCAGCCGGCTCTTCCCGATTCCCGGTTCACCGCCGATGACGGCAAACCGCGGACCACCTGCCTTAACCGCGCCCAGAATCTCTTCTAGGATTCGCAGCTCTTCGACGGTGCCGACCAGACAATTCCCTGTCTTTTAAACAAATCTCACCCGCCAAAGAAAAAGAAAGGGGAAAACACGGGGGGATCG
>QGVC01000140.1 GCA_003242645.1 Pseudomonadota bacterium | reverse complement strand
AAAGGGGTGGCCCGCCGGGGCTTGTGGCGGAAGGATGTGTGCCGTCTTCTATCCGAAGGACTTCGAGGCGATGGCCAAGCGGCGTAAGGCCGAGCCCCAAGGCAAGGCTCCCCCGGCTCCCCAGCCAGGCCCGCAAGGAGAAGCGGCTTCAAGCTGGAGCTCTACCACGATACCGGCGGGTACCGCGGAATGAGCCAGGTCGACGATCAGCATACCGCTAGCGGGACGGTAGAACCGTGAAGCTGTTTCCCTTTCGTCGTCGAGGGGCTGGTTCAGGAACCAGGCCGGAGGCGCCCGATGCGAACGGGCGCAGCCTCAATGGTTTTGCGGGTCCGGACGACGCAGACACAGGAACTGAGCAGCCCTATGCAGCGGAGGGCTGGCTTACCGTCCACAACGTGGAAAAATCGTATCGTAACCGCAAGGTTGTGCGCGGCGTAAGCCTCGCTGTTGGCCGAGGCGAAGCGGTGGGGCTGCTCGGTCCCAACGGGGCCGGCAAGACAACCGTCTTCTACATGATCACCGGCCTCGTCCCGGCCGATGCGGGCTCCATCTACATCGATGGCCGGGACGCCACACACCTGCCCATGTATCGCCGCGCGCGCCTAGGGATCGGCTATCTGCCACAGGAAGCGTCGATCTTCCGAGGCCTTACAGTCGAGCAAAACATCATGTCGGTGCTGGAGCTGGTTGAGCCCGACCGGCGGAAGCGGCGTGAAAAGCTCGACAGCTTGCTGGAGGAATTCAATATCGCCCGACTGAGGAAATTACCTTCCATTGCCCTATCGGGCGGTGAGCGGAGGCGATGTGAGATTGCCAGGGCCCTGGCGAGCGGTCCCTCCTACATGCTGCTCGACGAGCCATTCGCCGGCATCGATCCCATTGCGGTCGGCGACATCCAAGAGCTGGTTCGGCACTTGACCCAACGCGGCATCGGTGTGCTCATCACCGACCATAATGTCCGCGAGACGCTGAGCCTCATTGACCGCGCCTACATCATCTACGATGGACAGGTGCTGACCCAAGGCAGCCCGGAAGAAATCATAAAGAATGAGGACGTTCGGCGAGTTTATCTCGGCGATATGTTCGGTTAATCAGGCTTGGCGCATCATGTGGCAGGCGCCGCGCGGAGCATGGGCGGCCAGGGTTAGGCGTCAATGGTACTGACGGCCAGGTTAGAAGTCCGGCAGACGCAGCAGCTGGTGATGACACCCCAGCTGCAACAGGCCATTCGGCTGCTGCAATATTCGAACCTGGAGCTCAACGCTTTCGTCGAAGCCGAACTCGAGCGCAATCCGCTGCTGGAGCGCGTGGACGACGCCCCCGGGAGCGATCCGCGTGAGCCGCTTGGCACACCGGACCCTGTGGATGACGGCGAGGGACCTTCCTCGGGTGCAGAGTCCGCGAAGGCCATCGATAGCCTGGATGCGGAGCTCGACAGCGTTTTTCCCGACGCTACCCCAACTGATCTGGGCTCAAGCTACCAGGAGAGCGGATGGGCTTCACTGCGTCAGTCGAGGACGTCAGGCGACGACGATATCGATTTCGAGGCGATTGCGGCGTCGAACCTTACCCTCAAGGACCATCTGCGCACCCAATTGCCTTTCGCCGTGACGGAACCGGCGGACCGGCTCATCGGCCAGTTCCTCATCGAGATGGTGGACGAGGCGGGCTACCTGACGGGCGACCTGGAGACGGTGGCCCGCAAGCTGGGGACAACGATCGCCCATGTCGAGCGCGCCCTCTCGGCCTTACAGACGCTCGATCCGCCCGGCGTGTTCGCTCGCAACCTGGCAGAGTGCCTCGCGCTGCAGCTGAAAGACAAGAACCGCTACGATCCCTACATCGCCCGCCTGCTCGACAATCTCGATCTGCTCGCCGCCCACAACCTCCCCGCCTTGCGCAAGGTCGTTGGCGTCGACATGGACGACCTGCTGGACATGATCGCGGAGATCAAGCGGCTCAACCCGAAGCCGGGGCTGAAATTCGGATCCGCGCAGGTGGTCCCTGTCATCCCCGACGTCATCGTGAAGGCAGCGAGAGATGGCAGCTGGCGCGTCGAGCTGAACTCCGAGACCTTGCCGCGCGTCCTGGTCGATCGCACCTACTACGCGCGCGTCTCGAGAACGTCGAGAGATGCGCAGGAGAAGTCTTATCTGTTGGACTGCCTCCAATCAGCCAACTGGCTGGTCAAGAGCCTCGACCAACGCGCACGGACGATCCTGCGGGTCGCGGAAGAGATCGTGCGCCAGCAGGACGCGTTCTTCACCCACGGGATCGAGCACCTCAAGCCTCTGAACCTGCGCAAGGTCGCGGAGGCCGTGGACATGCACGAGTCGACGATCAGTCGGGTCACATCCAACAAGTACATGGCCACGCCGCGTGGCATCTTCGAAATGAAGTACTTCTTCACATCTGCCATACCGGCGGCGGGGAACGGCGACGCCCTCTCGTCCGAGGCGGTCCGTCATCGCATTCGTCAGCTGATCGAGGCCGAAACATATGAAACCGTGCTGTCCGACGACATGATCGTGGAGCGGCTGAAGGCGGAAGGGATCGACATAGCCCGCCGTACAGTGGCGAAGTATCGGGAAGCGATGCGCATCCCCTCGTCCGTGCAAAGGCGACGGGAGAAGCGGCTCGCGGTAGGAGCTCGCAACGTCGCCTGAGTGGGACGCTTCGGGAGGCAAATGCTTCCCCACCTGCGGCGAAGAGGCCGAACTGTGGAGCGCCCCTTCTACTCCACACCGGCACTGTGTTCCGGTACGCACGTGATTGACACCGATGAGGGCCAGGTCTAACTCATCCACCCGGTGATCGAGTGCGTCGTCCTTCCGTAATAGTTGGATCGTAGAAGTCCAGGTTGAGCAAAGCGCTCAGCTACGGGTGTGCCGCACACGCTGAGCCGATAGGCTAGTCGACAGTGATGGTACGGGGTGCTGCAGCCTTGTTCTTGGGCTGATTGCACCAATATTCGTCGTGGCTCTGAGTTCACCGCACGCTAGTTGAGCAGCGTGAGCCGTTGTCAATCAAACGCCGCGGGGAGGAGCACCGAAGATGAGGTACCGTCTCCGAGTTGGCGCAAATGTTGCGCGACGCGTTTAAGCCAAGCTGGCCGTACAAAGTCGCATCGTGTTTGGCCTTGATGCGGCCGGACTTAACCAGACATATGTTCCTCGGTGTTTCGCGAGGCTTGGGGCATTGGACTTGCATATCACATCCCCAAAGCAGCAATTGTTGCACCGCACAATGCGAGTTCGCGCGCCCATTGCCGACGCTGAAACACTGAGCGCTTCTTGCCCGAGCATGGCGCGTACTCACGCACGCGCAGCTCGGGTTGATTCATACTGGAGGCTCTCACCCCGAAGGGATGATTTCATCATGGATCTTGGGGACTTGCTGACGCCGGATAGCGTCATTCCGTCCCTGAAGGCGAAGAGCAAGAAGCAGGCGCTTCAGGAGCTGAGCCAGCGCGCTGCCGAGCTCACAGGGCTTCAGGCACGGGATCTCTTCGACACCCTCTTGCAGCGGGAACGCCTTGGCTCGACCGGCCTCGGCCGAGGAATCGCTATCCCACACGTAAAACTCAAAGGCTTGAAGAAGATCGTGTGCCTGTTCGCTCGCTTGGATGAACCCATCGAGTTCGAATCGCTGGACGACGAGCCGGTGGACTTGATCTTCCTGCTGCTCGCGCCCGAACATGCGAGCGGAGATCACCTCAAGGCACTCGCACGCATCTCGCGCCTGCTGCGCGAGCCGCAAACTGCCGCCCGCCTGCGTGCGGCCAAAGACCCGGCGGCGCTCTATGCAATCCTGACCGAGACGGCGACGTCGTCGTCCGAAGCTGTTTGAGCGGCGGTGGCGCCTTAGCCGAAAACAGCCAAGGCGCCGAGCCCGAGCCCCCCAACCACAATTCGCCACCACCCGAACAGGGCATAGCCGTAGCGGCTCACGAACCGGAGCAGCGTGCGCACGACGATCACAGCCGCCACGAACGCGGCAACGAAGCCGACGGCTATGCCAACGAGATCATCCGGCTGCAGGATCAGCCAGTTCTTGTAGAGGTCGTAGGCGAAAGCGCCAGCCATCGTTGGCATTGCCAGGAAAAACGAAAACTCGGCTGCCGAGCGCTTGTCCGTTCCAAGCAGCATCGCGCCGACGATGGTCGCGCCGGACCGGGATACGCCCGGGATGAGTGCCGCCGTCTGACACAGCCCGATCTTCAAGGCCAGCGAGGGCGTGAACTCCATTACGTCTTTGAAGCGCGGCTTGAAGGCGATGTGATCCACATAAAGCAGGATGACCCCGCCGATGATCAGGGTTATGCAGACGAGCATCGGCGTCTCGAAGAGCACGGTTTTGATGAAGCCGTGCAGAGCTACTCCGACTGCCGCGGCCGGTAGAAAGGCGAGCACAAGGCCCAAGACGAAGCGCCGGGCACGTGCGTCACGTGGCAAGTCGACCACCAGCCTGAAGAGCTTGGTAGCGTAGACACTGAGGACGGCGAGGACGGCGCCGAGCTGGATCAGAACCTCAAATGTCTTGCCGGGCGAATCGAAGCCGAGGAAGTGGCCGGCAAGCAGAAGGTGACCCGTGGATGAGACGGGGATGAATTCCGTTAGACCCTCGATCAAACCCAGCAACAGAACCTGCCATATCGGCATGTACACTCCGTCCAGTTCACCACGCCGACCGGCGCAGAACCATGCGAGCTCCCCTCGCCCAAGCCGCATCTAGCAGATTTAGCGCGTAAAAGTCTTACGACTTTGCCTCTCTGCCTCGATCTTGACGAATCGCGTCGCTGGGTTCCAACAACAACAAACCGAAGTTGTATGACGCCATGACCACGCTCATTCACTATCGGCTTTGTCCCGCCTCCCGCGCGATCCGGATTGTCCTCGCCGAGTTGGCGATCGAGGCCGAGCTGGTCGAGGAGAAGCCCTGGGAGTGGCGGCCTGAGTTCCTCGCCCTCAACCCCTCGGGCGAGTTGCCGGTCCTGCAGTTCGACGATGGCGTGCTGCTTTGTGGCGCGTACCCAATATCAGAGTACCTAGCGGAAGAAATCACTGAGCACCCCTTTGATGGCCGCACGGTCCCCCTGTTTCCAGGCAACAGCGAGGAGCGTGCCGAAGTCCGGAGACTGGTCGACTGGTTCTACCGCAAGCTCAACCGTGAAGTCGTAAACGATCTGCTTCACGAGAAGCTCTACAATCGCTTAATGGGCCGGTCTTCTAGCCCAAACCTCGAGCTCTTGCGCGCGGTTCGGGCGAACTTGCGCTATCACCTGAAGTACATCAGCTTTTTGTCTGACCACCGGCGCTGGTTGGCCGGCGACGAAATGAGCTTCGCCGATATTGTCGCAGCGGCGCACTTGTCGTCGGTCGACTATTTTGGGGAGGTGCCATGGGACGACCATCCCTTGGCGAAGGCTTGGTATGCGCGCATCAAGTCCCGGCGGTCGTTCCGACCTATTCTGGCTGACCGGGTAGCTGGCTTTCCGCCGCCGCCCCATTACGAGGATCTCGATTTTTGATCCTCCAACTATGCAAGAGGAATGAGCCAAGAGCTCAAGAACAAGCTTATTGCGCTCGCTCGGGAGCTTGGCTTCGTCGAAGTGCGAGTAACCACACCGGATCGGATTGGCCCGGCGGGCGAGAGGCTGCGCGCGTTCGTAGCCGACGGCCGGCACGGCGACATGAAGTGGATGGAAACCACCGTCGACCGGCGTGCCGACCCGAAAGTGCTATGGCCGGATGTCCGGTCCATCATCATGTTTGGTTTCAGCTACGCCCCGTTCCACGATCCGTTGTCCGCGCTGGCTTGTCCGACAGTCGGAGTGGTGTCGAGCTACGCACAAGGCAGGGATTATCACGACATCATAAAGGGCCGGCTGAAGCAGATTGCCGGCGTGCTGGCCCGCGCCGCGGATGCGGAGGTCAAGGTCTTTGTCGATACGGCCCCGTTGATGGAGAAACCATTGGCGGCCGCGGCGGGTCTCGGCTGGCAAGGCAAGCACACGAACCTCGTATCTCGTGAGCACGGCTCCTGGCTGTTTCTAGGCGCCATCCTCACCACGGCCGAGTTGCCTCCAGATCCTCCGGGCGAGGACCACTGCGGATCCTGCCGCCGATGCCTCGACATTTGCCCCACGCGCGCATTCCCAGCACCGTACCAGCTCGATGCGCGCCGCTGCATCGCGTACCTGACGATCGAGCACCAAGGCCACATCGACGAGGAGTTTCGCGTCGCAATCGGCAACCGGGTGTTCGGATGCGACGATTGCCTGGCCGTTTGCCCTTGGAACAAATTTGCAAAGGCTTCGCGGGCTATGCAGCCGTACGTTCGCCCGGAACTTGCCAATCCACCGCTCGCCGAATTGTTGAAGCTCGACGACGCCGCGTTCCGCAAGCGCTTTGCAGGCACGCCGGTCAAGCGGACTGGGCGTAATCGGTTCATGCGTAACGTCTTGATCGCGGCAGGGAATTCCGGTGATGTCGGCCTGATGCGCGAGATCGAGCCGCTGACCACCGATCCCTCGCCGCTCGTGCGTGCCATGGCTGCATGGGCCTCCTGGCGGCTCTGCGATCCAGAGCGTTTTCGGGAACTGAAAACACGTCACCTCGAGACCGAAACCGATCCACTCGTTCGCGCAGAATGGGATCGAGCTTAGCCGACTAAGCAAAGACCGCGTTCACCGTTGGTTCATCTGTACACCGCGCTCCTGCCCTACTTTTCACGCATGTGATGAAAGGCCGCGACCGAGGCAATTGGGGCCTCCCGCGCATCCAGCCTTTCCATCGCTAAGCGTGTCGTCCGATGTTCACGACCAACTGCCGCCGACTCCCCTTCGTAGCCGTCGTCCTTGCTTCAGCAGTCCTACTGTCCGCCTGCACTGTCGAGGCGGGGGACGAGGCTGCTCACGCTATCGCCGCGAAGTTCGCCGAGAGCGATCAGTCAGTTGCGGAGGCGGCTCCCGCATCAGACTTGGAGGAGACAGCCACGATTGAGGAGGTCGACTCCCAGGAACCGGCGAAAGTGGATGAACGGCTCGCGGCAGAAGAAGCAGAGATGCTGGCGCGTGCGCGCGCGGAAGCGGAAGAGCGCAGGCGGGCTGAGCAGGAGAAGGCGCGGGCAGCCGAACAGCCCAGGATTGAGCAGGAACGCCTTCGTGCCAGGCAAGTCGCCGAGGAGAAGCTCCAGCGGGAGATAGAGGAGCAGCGCAAGGAAGCAGAGGCTAGACGCCTAGCGGAAATTGCCGCGCAGGAAGAAGCTCGCCGGATTGCCGAGAAGCAGCGGCGCTTGGCAGAGGAAGAGGAGCGTAGGGCTGCCGAGCTCCGGCGCCGTCTTGAAGGAGAGAAGGAGCAAGAGCGCAAGGCGGCCGAAGCAAAGCGGCAAGCTGAGATCGCGGCGCAGGAAGAAGCGCGCCGAGCCGCGGAAGCCCGACGGCTCATGGCATTGACGCAGCTCGAGCAGGAGGAGCGCTTAAGGATCGAGCAGATCCGGGCGATCCCCGCACTTGCGGCCGCCGCTGAAGAGGCGAGAAAAACCCGAATTGAACCTCAACGGGGATCAGAGGGCCTGAACCGGGAAGAACAGACACCAATCCGGAAGACCTCCACCGCGCCGTACGCCCTTGGCGGGCCGAAGCCGCCAGCAGCGCCCGACCCTCTCCTCGGACTGCCCCGCAGCTCACGCGTTACTGTCCTGCTGGTTATGGAGCCGGGCACAAGGGGCATTCGCCGCTTCAGGAAGACGGCCGACCCCGTCTTGTGCGTCGACTCAGTTTGCTACATCAGCAACGGCCCTGGTGAGCCCGCCCGCGCCATGACGCGCATACGAGCGCTCGGGCCTGCTGTGACCATCGGCACCCGAGCTGGATACTGCCGCCGCTCCCTCACCTGTGTCTTCCGTGGAGTCGATTTCAAGCACGCGATGGTCGTGGTCCAACCAGTCGACCTGAGGGTCCTGCGCCATGATCGCCGGGAACCCCGCGCCGTGATGGTTGATCCAACCTGCCGAATTGAGGGCCCTTATCGCCTGACGTGCAGCCGGCCCGTTGTTGCCGAGGGCTATAAGCTTTGGGTGGTGCCGGAGAGCATCGCTGAACGCGCTGGTCCTCTGGCTCTTGAGTTGGTGGCTCGTGCCGGCTTGCCCCAAAGCCCCGGAGTCGCTCACGCGGGAATCGACTAGGCTCACTCACTCGGCAACGTCGGAGATGAGCTTTTCCAGGACGCTGAACAGGAGTTGTAGGTCCTCGGGCCGCGACAGCCGATGATCCCCGTCCGGGACAGCGGTCACGCGTGTCCATCCACCGGTCAGAAAGCGCTCCAGCTCCAGTGTATGCTCCCACGGCACATCGACATCTTGCTGCCCGTGGAGAATGTGAATCGGCCTACCGGGGTCCCACGGCCGACGTCCCAGCAAATGTCGGCGGCCATCTTCGATGAGCCCACGAGTGATCGGGTAAGGCTCCCCGTAGGCTGATGGCCGCAGCCAGACACCCTTTTCCATGATCTCCTGCCGGATCTCGTCGGGGAACTCCTTCCACATCAGCTCCTCGGTCATGTCCCAGGCGGGGG
>QGVC01000562.1 GCA_003242645.1 Pseudomonadota bacterium | reverse complement strand
GACCCAAGGTATGACGGTCCCTCCAGATCCGCCGCAACAGCAAGGCTCCCACAAGCAACTAAAGCTAAGACAGAAACAGAAGCTCTAAGCATGGTAGTCAAACCCCCTCCTTTGGTGGCTGGTTAGGATTGTACTCAGGCTTACTCGAAACTGAACACGGATGGTCTGCCATCGCCATAGTTTCGGCGGAACCGTGGCAGAAGGGGCACGTCATGGTATGAGTTGTGCGTACACGAGACGCGTCCGCCGCGACACAAATACTCCTGACGAGCATTCCGTTATGGTTGGGAACGTGGGGCAAATGTGGGGATTGCGAGCGGGCGCCTGTTGCTATCAAGTGGCTGTATTTATTGAAGAAACCGCTTGCCTTACATCCCCATAACCACAGCCCTCCGAAGGCAGAGGTCAGAGGTTCAAATCCTCTTGGGTGCGCCATAAGTCCTTGATTTTCCTTGTGTTGGCTATTGCTCATTCACGTCGAACGTTGATCGAACGGGAGGCGAACTGGAAGAAACGGTGGGGGGAATGTGGGAGTCGTCAGGAATGTATCCTGATACAACTTGCCCCTCAATTTGGTCGATCAGTGCATCGCCAACTTTATGAACTCCCATCGTCCACTCCTTCCGCTCAAGGTGCCCGTAGATCTGCGAGACCACCTCGATCGTCTTCCAGCCGCCCGCATCCTTGACGTACTGCAGTGAGTATCCCGCCCTGAGCAGCCGCGTGGCGAACGCATGGCGCCCAATCTCGTGCGGCGAGTAATAGGGGATCGGCGCGTCCTCCAAGAGGCGTGCGGCACGTTTCCAGCCGCCTTTCTCCTCCACAATTCTCGGGTCTATGCCGTTGGCCTTCAGGCAGGCCACGGTCACGTCCTTGCGCACATTAGATCCTGATGTTGGTCCATCCCGAAACAGCCAGCGGCGCCTCTGCCAGTCCGGCATCTCAAGGAAGGCCCTGACGACCTGCGGATGGAGGTCGATCATAAGCGGGTCGCCGGTCTTCGTTCGCTCAACGATGAGCGTGCCTTCCTCGGGATCGAAGTCGCTGGGCTTGCGGCCGAGGGCATCACCGAGGCGTCGGCCATGCATCGTCATGAAAAGAAGGAGGGCGCGCGTGTCCGGCCCCATGTGCGGGAACACGGCGCGGAACCATGTAGCGTTCGGGATCGCGATATTCGGGTTCTTGTCCTTATAGCCCTTGGGCCGGGAGAGCTGCGGGGCCTTCCCCTTGAGAGCCAGCCGCAGGACCGCCATAACGGGCGTGTAAAGGTGCCGGTTGATGTACGACGGCTTGGCGTCCGGCCTGAAGAGCTTCTTGGTGAGCTCCACCATCACCGTATCGTCGATGTCCTGGCATTGCATCAGGCCGATGTGCTTCAAAATCTGCTCGCCATAGATCGGCACCGGATGGCCGAGCTCGATATAGTTGGTGTATGCCTTCGCGAACGTGAGCGGGCGCTCGATCGCTAATGCGCGCTCCTCGTAGAGCCGGTTGAGCCGGTCCGTTTCTTCTTGCCGAGCTTTTGCCGTGTCACCGCCAAGGCTATGCTCAACTCGTCTTCTGGCAATGCTGCCATCTGGCGCGCGGACAGGGACGAAGCCTCGCGCCGCCCAGTAGGCCGTTCCGTCTTTCTTTCGTCGGAGGACTGGCCGGAGCTTAGCTCGGATATTACGGACCTGATTTCGCATGGGATCAGCGCCTCCTTGTACGCCTTGATAAGGGACGCCGTAGTATAGCACTGGCGACCGACCCGGAAGGCGTAGCCCCGTTCCATCATATCCTCGCGCACTGTGCGCTCTCGCGGCGCCGCCCCCTCAGCCCATATCTCGGAGATTGCCGCGGAGATCGGCAGCAAAGGCTCATTGACCTCAGATGCTGTGAATACGTCTTCGGACATTTCAGGCGTTAGGCTTCCCAAGTTCTCACCAACGTTCCATCACGCGCTCCAACTTCTGACGCAACTTGGCGCGCATTCGACGTAACAGACGGTGCCGATGATTTCCTTGGTGTCGGTCATGCCGCTTCTCTCTGCGCCAGAAATTCGTCGATGTTCATTTGGTGGACGACGAAGGTGCGGGCGATCACCCAGGGGTTATCTTCCCAAGAGCAGCCCTTGCGCTTGGCGTTGAGGCTGTCCCATAGCTTAGCGAATGGCGCGATTGGGCCTGAATGGCAAAGGCCTATCTCATCGTAATCGATGCCGCGGATCACATAGCAATGTTCGCGTACCTTTGTGACGCCTTCGGCTAGCGCATCATCGTCGCTGA
>QGVC01000561.1 GCA_003242645.1 Pseudomonadota bacterium | reverse complement strand
GCACATGATGGCAGCATCCCGAAGCACGTATTTCGTTTCGCCGCGACAACGTCTGGTCAGCCGCTTGTGGCAGGCGGTTCGTGAGGCGAAGCGAGCCTATGTCAGGTGGTACAACCGGCGTGCTGCGTGCCACTACTTAAGCAGCCTTGATGACCGCATGCTGCGAGACATCGGCATATCGCGAAGCCAGATCGAGGCGGCAGTTCGCAACGGTCGCCCCAGTCAGCAGGCGTAATCACGGATCAAGACCTAGTCGCCGAGAGCCCTCGCCAACTTTCAATGCCGGTTGGTAAGACGTTCTACTTGCGCCGTGCTAGTCATAGATGCGATTTCAGCCGCATTCTCGCCATCAGAAGGCCTGAATAGTCCGGACGCCGAGCGATTTTTGTTTACTTCGGCGTCGCCGTAGGCAAGAGTTAGCGGCTTACATTTGGTTAATCCTGCTACGGAGGACAAATGCTGCGGGTTGGGGGATTACTTGCGCTCTGCCTGATGGTGCTTGCCTTGCCTGCCCAAGCCCAGAGGGACAGAGACGACGATTTGGTGCTGCTCGGGCAGAAGACCGTCGGCTTCTTGGTGGATCGCGACATTATTAAGATTAACCAGTCGGAAGACTGGTTCCGCAATCGCGCGTTCCGGAGCCTGCACTTCGCGGCGGAGCGCAATGATTTGCACCTGATTTCGATCCGGCTCGTTTACCTGAACGGCTATAAAGAAGATCTGAAGGTTGATCGCACGATCCGTGCGGGTCGTCAGCTGCCGGTCGATCTCCGCGGAGAGAGGAGCTACCTGCGGGAAATCGAGATGGTCTATCGCTCCCGACCGAGCTTCCGCGGACAGGCGGTCATCAAGGTCTATGGTGAGCCTGCGCCCCGGCCTATCCGCCCGCCTCGATTCGAGCCGCCCAAGAATTGGGAGCTTCTTGGTGAGAAGTCCGTCGGGTTCCGGGTGGACCGTGACGTCATCAACGTGAAACATCCGGAAAACTGGTTCCGTGACCGCGGATTCCGGATGCTTCACTTCGTGGTCGAGGACAACGAGGTCCATCTGATCTCGATCCGCATCGTGTACTTCAACAAGTACACGGAAACCATCAAGGTCAACCGAGATGTTCGTCCTGGCGGCCACGTTGCGGTCGATCTTCGGGGCGACCGAAGCTATCTGCGCCAGATCGAAATGGTTTACCGGGCAGAGCCGAGCCGGCGAGGCAATGCAACCGTCAAGGTCTACGGCGAGCCCGCCCCGAGGGGGCGGCGCTAACCGCAGCTTGAGCGCGTAGCGGGCGACAGCGCACAATTTATGCTGTCGCCTGTTTTGACTGCCGAATTTGAATTGGAACCAACTCGCTTGGCGTTGGTTCTTCCGGCACCTTGCCTGTGCCGGACGCCCCCTACCAAGCACAGGCCCCGGAATGGGCACCTGGTGACGCCCGTCACTGGGTGCCCATCAGCATTGCCTCACCCGGATCAAATTTGTCGTCCTCGTTTGAGAAGCCGATAAGGCGAATTTAAACCAAAGGGACGAGGGCCTGCCTGCAAATCAAATCTCCAAGTTGTATTCGACTTGCCTCGGCCCGGGCGAAGCTGGCATTTGCAACGGCTGATATTAAGATGGCTGAGCTTAGCTATCACTGCCAGCTTTGCCGAGGAGCCCTCCTATACGATGCTGCTTTGGAGACGTTTGCTTGTTCTATTCAGCCTCGCCATGCTGATGGCGTTGGCCGATAAGGCGCACGCTGGCAAATTCGAATTCCGAGTGACTGGTGTAAAGCGCTCTGACGTGCTCAACATTCGCGAGCGCGTCGATGATCAGGCCACGATCAGTCAGAAGAAAATTCTGGGCCAGATCCCGGCGAACAGCGGCGGCGTTTACGGGTCCGGCGCAACTCTCCGGGTCGGCTCTTCCCGCTGGTACGAGATCCGCTACAAGAATGTTCGCGGCTGGGTCAACGGGCGCTATCTGCAACCCGTCTCCTCGGACCTTGGCAGCGAGTTGGAGTCCAATTTGTTCTGTGGGGGGACCGAGCCATTCTGGGCGCTGAAGGTGGAGCGGAACACGGCCGAGCTCAGTCGCCCAGACGGCCCGCCGGTCCGTTACACGGTTGCCATACGCGAGCCGTTCCAAGGGCGTAAGGATGCTCTCGCCCTACGCCTCGTCAGCGATGCGGCCCCGGCCATCAGCGCCCTTGTGCAGCACAAAGAGTGGTGCAGCGACGGGATGTCAGACCTCGAATACGCCTTCGAGGTGCGCGTGATTGGA
Organism: Pseudomonadota bacterium; assembly: GCA_003242645.1. The sequence goes on along the minus strand of QGVC01000561.1, from coordinate 12 downwards.
CTGGCGAACGGG
>QGVC01000560.1 GCA_003242645.1 Pseudomonadota bacterium | reverse complement strand
TTGCGGCCTATCACAAGGGCCGTGGCACCATCATCATGCGCGCCAAGGTGGACATCGAGGAGATCCGCAAGGATCGCAACGCGCTGATCGTCACCGCCATTCCGTATCAGGTGAACAAGCGGGTGCTGATTGAGCGCATCGCCGACCTGGTTCGCGAGAAGCGCATCGAGGGCATTTCCGACATCTGGGACGAGTCGAACCGCGATGGCATGCGCATCGTCATCGAGTTGAAGCGCGATGCGGTGCCCGAGGTCGTGCTCAACCAGCTCTACCGCTATTCGGACCTGCAGGCATCCTTCGGCGCCAACATGCTGGCGCTCAACGGCGGCCGGCCCGAGCAGCTCAACCTGCGGGACATGATCACGGCGTTCACCAGCTTCCGTGAGCAGGTGGTGAGCCGCCGGACCAAGTACCTGCTGGCCAAGGCCCGCGAGCGCGCGCACGTGTTGGTCGGTCTGGCTATCGCGGTTGCCAACATCGACGAGGTCATCAATCTGATCCGGCGGGCGCCGTCTCCGGCCGAGGCCAAGGAGCAGCTGATGGCCCGCGACTGGCCGGCGCAGGACGTCGCGCCGTTCATCGCGCTGATCGCCGATCCGCGTCATACGATTTCGGAGGCCGGCACCTACCGGCTCAGCGCCGAACAGGCCCAGGCCATCCTCGATCTGCGCTTGCAACGCCTGACGGCGCTCGGCCGGGACGAGATCGGCAACGAGCTTCAGAAGCTCGCTGATCAGATCAGGGATTATCTCGACATCCTTTCGTCCCGTCAGCGCATCGTCGAGATCATCAAGCAGGAGCTCACGGAGATCAAAGAGCAGTTCGCCGTTCCGCGGCGGACGGAGATCGTCGAGATCGATGGCGAGCTGGAAGACGAGGACCTGATCCAGCGCGAGGATGTGGTCGTTACAGTCAGCCACCGCGGCTACATCAAGCGCGTGCCGCTCTCCACCTACCGTGCGCAGCGCCGCGGCGGCAAAGGCCGCTCCGGCATGACGACGCGCGATGAGGACTTTGTCACGCAGCTCTTTATCGCATCGACCCACACGCCGGTGCTGTTCTTCTCCTCGCGCGGCATGGTTTACCGGATGAAGGTGTGGCGGCTGCCTGCAGCCACGCCGCAATCCGTGGGCAAGGCGCTCATCAACCTGCTGCCGTTGGAGCAGGACGAGGTCATCACATCGATCCTTCCGTTGCCGGAGGATGAGAAGACGTGGGGCGATCTGCAACTCATGTTTGCGACGCGCTCCGGCAATGTCCGCCGCAACGCGTTGTCCGACTTCGAGAACATCCATCGGAGCGGCAAGATCGCCATGAAGCTGGACGAGGGCGACCGCATCGTTGATGTCGCCATCTGCCGGCCGACGGACGACGTGCTGCTGACGACGGCCAACGGGCAGTGCATCCGCTTCCCGGTGGAGGATGTGCGCCTCTTCAAGGGACGCGATTCGACGGGCGTGCGCGGCATTCGGCTGGAGGAGGGCGATGCTGTCATCTCCATGGCCATCCTGAACCACGTTGAAGCCACGCCGGCGGAGCGTGCCGCCTACCTAAAGCAGGCGTCCGCGGTTCGCCGTGGGTTGGCGGACGAAGAGGAAGTGGCTGCGGCCGAGCCGGAAACGGAAGCCGAGGAAAATGGCGAGGCGACCGAGCTTTCGCCCGACCGCTACGCCGAGCTTTCGGCCAAGGAGCAGTTCATCCTCACCGTTTCGCAGCGCGGCTACGGCAAGCGCTCCTCGTCGTACGAGTACCGCATCTCCGGCCGCGGCGGTAAAGGAATCGCCGCCATGGTGGTCAACGAACGAAACGGCCCGCTCGTTGCTTCCTTCCCGGTCGAAGACACGGATCAGATCATGCTCGTTACCGATACGGGCAAGCTGATCCGCACGGCCGTCGATGAAGTGCGGATCGCGGGGCGCAACACACAAGGCGTCCGCATCTTCCGCACCGATGACGATGAAAAAGTCGTCTCGGTCGAGCGCATTCCCGAGGAGAGCAACGGGAACGGAAACGGCAACGGCGGTGCCGAGGCTGTTAGCGCGTGACGAGCCCGCCAGGCGGGTGAGTGATGCCTCTTGAAGTCCTGCTGGCGTTTTCCGGCGCGCGCGTGCTGCTGGCGCTCACGCCGGGGCCGATGATGCCGCTCATCCTCGCCAGCATTGCCGCATTGGCGACGGCAATATCTTTAAGGGGACGTCTGGATCGCATCCTTGGGGCCGCAACAACGCAACACCGCAACCAGCTCGTAAAGTTCCTTCCGTGACCCGATTAT
>QGVC01000559.1 GCA_003242645.1 Pseudomonadota bacterium | reverse complement strand
TGAGCTTCGCGCGCGGTTTGAGATCCGAGAGGCCGCGAATTGCGACTGTCTCATCACCCTTCAGGCCGAGTGACTGCCAACTCTGCCCTTCTTGCTCGAAGACGAGCGGCAGCACGCCCATGCCGACAAGGTTCGAGCGATGGATCCGCTCGAACGACTGCGCGATCACCGCCTTCACGCCGAGCAGGTTCGTGCCCTTGGCAGCCCAGTCGCGCGAGGAGCCGTTGCCATACTCGACGCCAGCGAAGACGACGAGCGGCACGCCCTCTTCGCGGTAGCGCATGGCCGCATCGTAGATGAACATCGTCTCGCCCGAGGGGTAATGGACGGTGTAGCCACCCTCGCGGATGTTCCCGTTCTCGTCCTTCACCATGTGGTTCTTGATGCGGATGTTGGCGAAGGTGCCCCGCATCATCACCTCATGGTTACCGCGGCGCGTACCGTACTGGTTGAAGTCCTCCGGCCGCACCTGCCGCTCGAGCAAGTACCGTCCCGCCGGGCTGTCCTTCTTGATGGAGCCGGCAGGCGAGATGTGGTCGGTAGTGATCTTGTCACCGAGGAGCGCCAGGATCCGCGCATTCTCGATGTCGGAGATCGGCTGCGGCTCCTTCGTGATGCCCTGGAAGTAGGGCGGGTTCTGCACGTAGGTCGAGCCGCTGTTCCAGGAGTAGGTCAGAGCAGGCGTGGCCTTGATCTTCTGCCAGTACTCGTCACCCTTGAACACGTCGGCGTAACGCTGCTTGAACAGCTCACGCGAGATGTTCTCGGCGATGTACTTCTGGATCTCCTGGTTCGACGGCCAGATGTCGCGCAGGTAGACGGGGTTGCCGTCCTTGCCGATGCCGAGCGGCTCCTTCGTCAGGTCTTTGGTGACCGTGCCGGCGAGAGCGTAGGCAACGACCAGCGGCGGTGACGCGAGGTAGTTCGCCTGCACGTCGGGGCTCACGCGGCCTTCGAAGTTGCGGTTGCCCGAAAGCACGGCCGCCGCAACGATACCGTTCTCGTTGATTGTCTGCGAGATCTCCGGCGCCAACGGTCCCGAGTTACCAATGCAGGTGGTGCAGCCAAAGCCGACCAGATTAAAGCCGAGCTTGTCGAGATACGGCTGCAGGCCGGACTTCTCGAGGTAGGCCGCCACGACTTGCGACCCAGGCGCCAGCGAGGTCTTCACCCACGGCTTGGAGGTAAGTCCCTTCTCGACGGCGTTCCGCGCGAGCAGGCCGGCACCGATGAGCACGCTCGGGTTCGACGTGTTCGTGCAGCTGGTGATGGCAGCGATGACGACGTCTCCGTGGCCCAGGTCGAAATCCTTGCCGGGTACCTTATAACGGGCGCTGGTGTCTCCAGTCTTGCGGTACTCGGTCTCGAGCGCCGTCGCAAAGCCGCTTGCCACCTTCTCGAGCGCAATCCGCCCTTCCGGCCGCTTCGGACCAGCCATGGACGGCTCTACAGTGCCAAGGTCGAGCTCCAGCGTCTCCGTGAACACCGGATCGGGGCTGTCCGCCGTCCGGAACAGGCCTTGGGCCTTCGCGTAGGCCTCGACGAGTGCGATCCGGTGGGCGTCGCGGCCCGTCAGCTCCAGGTACTCCAGCGTGGCCTGGTCGATCGGGAAGAAGCCGCAGGTCGCGCCATACTCCGGTGCCATGTTGGCGATGGTGGCCCGGTCCGCGATGGACATGTGATCAAGGCCTGGGCCGAAGAACTCGACGAACCTGCCGACGACGCCGTGCTTACGCAGCATCTGCGTCACGGTGAGCACAAGGTCCGTCGCCGTGACACCTTCCCTCAGGCGACCCGTCAGTTTGAAGCCGACAACCTCGGGAATGAGCATCGATAGAGGCTGACCGAGCATCGCTGCCTCCGCCTCGATGCCACCCACACCCCAGCCGAGAACCGCGAGGCCATTGACCATCGTCGTGTGGCTGTCCGTGCCGACGAGTGTGTCCGGGTAAGCGTAGGATTCGCCGCCGACCTCATTGGTCCAAACGGTCTGCGCCAGATACTCGAGGTTAACCTGGTGGCAAATGCCGGTGCCCGGCGGAACCACGCGGAAGTTGGAGAACGCGCCCTGCCCCCACTTCAGGAACTCGTAGCGCTCCAGGTTCCGCTGGTACTCCAATTCAACGTTGCGGGCGAAGGCGCGCGGCGTGCCGAACTCGTCCACGATCACCGAGTGGTCGATGACGAGATCGACGGGGACGAGCGGGTTGATCTTCCGCGGATCGCCGCCCAGCGCCTGCATGCCATCGCGCATGGCCGCGAGGTCCACGAC
>QGVC01000558.1 GCA_003242645.1 Pseudomonadota bacterium | reverse complement strand
AACGGGTCGCCGAGTGCACCGTTCCCGAGGGGGAGCCGGTGCCCATCGTCAAGGGTAGCCACGTCTACCTGATCGACGGGTCCGGCTACATTTTCCGTGCGTTCCACGCATTGCCGCCGCTGACGCGCCCGTCCGACGGTCTGCCCGTCGGCGCCGTCTACGGCTTCTGCAACATGCTGTGGAAGCTGCTTGGCGACAGCAAGCTTTCGGACCGGCCGACCCATATCGCCGTCATATTCGACACGGCACGGGACACGTTCCGCACGGGCATCTACGAGGCCTACAAGACAAACCGGCCGCCCCCGCCCGAGGAGCTTGTCCCGCAATTCGGGCTGATCCGCCGCGCGGTCAAAGCCTTCAACGTCGCCTGCATCGAGCAGGACGGCTACGAGGCCGATGACCTGATCGCCACGTACGCCTGTGACGCCCTTAGGAAGGGTGGCGATGTCACCATCGTATCCTCGGACAAGGACCTGATGCAGCTCATCCAGCCCGGCATCACGATGCTGGACACGATGAAGAACAAGCGCATCGGCCGCGAGGAGGTGCTGGAGCGGTTCGGCGTCGAGCCGGAGCAGGTGGTGGACGTGCAAGCCCTCTCGGGCGACGCCACTGACAATGTGCCCGGTGTACCTGGAATCGGCGTCAAAACAGCTGCCGAGCTGATCCGCGAGTTCGGCGATCTCGACACGCTGCTCGAGCGCGCACACGAGATCAAGCAACCGAAGCGGCGGGAGCGACTGATCGAGTTCGCAGAGCAGGCACGGATCTCGCGGGAGCTGGTTCGCTTGAAGTGCGATGTTCCGGTCAAGGTGCCCATCGAGCGTCTGGGGGTACAGGATCCCGACCCCAATGCCCTGCTCAGCTTCCTCCGCGAGATGGAGTTCAACACGCTGACGCGGCGCATCGCCGAGAAGCTCGGGGTCGAGCTACCGCCGATGCCGGAGAAGCCCGCGGCGACTAAGCGGCCGGCAGAAAAAGCCCAATCAGATCCACCTGCTCTGGCCAAGAAAGCGGACACTACGGCACTGCCGGCCGGGGCCGGCACGCCTGCGGCCGTAGTGGCATTCGCCGAGGAAGCCTCCGTTACGCCTGCCATCGACCGCTCGAAATACGAGACGGTGACGACGATAGAGAGGCTGCAGCAGTGGATCGCCGAAGCGCGCAACGTGGGCCGTTTCAGCATCGACACGGAATCCACGTCCCGCGACCCGATGCAGGCGGAGCTGGTTGGTTTCTCTATGGCCATTGCGCCCGGACAGGCCTGCTACGTGCCGCTGGGTCATAGACCAGCTAACGACAGCTTCGATTTCGGCGACGGGAGCGCGCCTGAGCAGATTTCACTGGACGTTGCACTGGCCGCCATGAAGCCGGTGCTCGAAGACCCGTCGATCCTCAAGATTGGCCACAACATCAAGTACGACTGGCTGCTGCTCAGCCGATACGGCATCGAGATCAAGTCGTTCGACGACACGCTATTGATGTCCTACGCCCTCGACGGCGGGCGCAACAATCACGGCCTCGATGAACTCGCAGCGCGCCACCTGAAGCACACGACGATCACGTTCGACAAGGTGATTGAACACGCACCGGGACCGAAGCGGAACGGCAAGACCTTCGCGAACGTGCCGATCGACAAGGCGACGGAGTACGCCGCCGAGGACGCGGACGTGACGCTGCGGCTCTGGATGCGCTTCAAACCACGCCTTGTGGCGGAGCGGATGACGACTGTCTACGAGACGCTGGAGCGGCCGCTGGTGCCGGTGATCGCCAGCATGGAGCGCGCGGGCATCAAGGTCGACCGCAATGTGCTCTCGCGGCTGAGCGGCAATTTCGCCCAGAGCATCGCGCGGCTCGAGGAGGAGGTCTACGAGCTCGCCGGCCACAAATTCAACCTGGGTTCACCGCGCCAGCTCGGTGAGCTGTTGTTCGAGCGGCTGAAGCTACCGGGCGGCAAGCGTACCAAGTCCGGCCAGTGGGAGACGCGCGCCAACCTGCTCGACGACCTCGCTCAGAACGAGGAGCTACCAGAGCAGGCGCGCAAACTCGTCAACACCATGCTGGAATGGCGCCAGCTGGCCAAGCTCAAGTCGACCTATACGGATGCGCTGCCGACGTATATCCATCCGGAGACGGGGCGCATCCATACCTGCTATTCGCTAGCTGCGACGACGACGGGCCGGCTCGCCTCGAGCGATCCCAACCTGCAGAACATTCCCGTCCGCACGAAGGAAGGGCGTGCCATTCGCACGGCCTTCGTCGCAGAGCCGGG
>QGVC01000139.1 GCA_003242645.1 Pseudomonadota bacterium | reverse complement strand
CAACAACGGGGGAGCACGACTGGGTTTTTAAACTGAAGAGACCCAATGCTGGGGTGGTTTGGGCAACGCTGGGTGGGTCTCATGCCTAGATATTGGTCACTTCAATCCTGTGCTGAATGTTTGGGCAGACTAGGGCAGGAGAGCGTGTTTCGCAAGTGCGAATTGCAACGTCGCACGCCACCGTTGCATCGAGTGCATACGGCGATTAGAGCTTCACGCCAGCATTCGTGATGCGGTTGAAGGCACGGGAGGATCGAAGTGCGCGTGGCCGCGCTAATCGTCGCTGCAGGACGCGGCACACGCGCCGCAGCGGCATCCATCCCGAAACAATATCGGATGCTTGGCGGCCAACCGGTTCTGGCGCGGACCATCAGGGCGCTCGCGGCGGATGCCCGAATCGAGACGATTCAGGTTGTCATTCATCCCGATGACCGCGCCCTCTACGATGCCTGCTGCTCGACGCTGGATGCGCCGCTTCGCAAGCCAGTTCACGGCGGCGCCACGCGCCAGGAGTCGGTCCGGGCTGGACTCAATGCACTGGCTGATGTCAATCCGGACACCGTGCTGATTCATGATGCAGCCCGTCCGTTCGTCGATTTGGGGACCATCGCACGGGTCATCGAGGCTCTTACGTCGTTCGACGCAGCCATTGCCGCCGTCCCCGAAAGCGACACGCTCAAACGGCTAGGGGCTGACGGCTGCATCGAGGAGACGGTCCCCCGCCAGAACCTCTGGCGAGCCCAGACCCCGCAGGGCTTTCGATTCTCCAAGATCCTGGAGGCCCATAACGCCGCTTTTGAGGCCGGCCGAACGGACTTCACGGACGATGCGGCAATTGCGGAGTGGGCTGGACTGCGGGTTGCCATCGTCGAAGGGAGCGCCCGCAACCTCAAGCTCACGACCGAGGAGGACTTTGCTTTGGCAGAGCAGCTCATCGCCCCGCCAACCGGCATGGGCGAGTACCGGACAGGCACCGGTTTCGACGTACACCGATTTTGCGAAGGCGATCATGTCTGGTTGTGCGGTGTGCGGATCGATCACGACCGGGGTCTCGAGGGGCATTCCGATGCAGACGTCGGACTGCATGCCCTGACGGATGCTCTTCTCGGAGCGATCGCCGATGGGGATATCGGCCAGCATTTTCCGCCGTCGGATCAGAGATGGGCGGGTACCGCCTCCCACGTTTTTCTGCGCGAAGCCGCCCGCCGTGTTGCCGAGCGGGGCGGCCAAGTCATGAACGTCGATGTCACGCTGCTGTGTGAGGCGCCTAAAATTTCGCCTCATCGCGAAGCCATGCGCACCACCATCGCCGACATCCTCGGAATAGGGATCGATCGCGTCAGCGTCAAAGCGACGACGACGGAGGGACTTGGCTTTACAGGGCGGCGGGAGGGCATTGCGGCGCTGGCCAGTGCCACCGTGCTGCTGCCTCCGTGCAACCCCTGCTCCTGAATCGGCAGTCGAGAGAGCACCTTGCCTTGCATCGGTGGTGAGAATCGCCGATCAACAATAAAGCGTTGTATCTCCACTGGCGAAGCCAGGAGCCTCCGATGAACATTATGACCCAGGAGCCGGACTCCGCGGCAGCAGAGCTTGCAACCATCGCAGAGACGACCTCCGCAAGTTGCATCGCCACGCGGGTTCGCCAGCTTAGCCGGATCATCACCCGCGTCTATGACGACGCTATGCGCCCGCTCGGGATCACGGCGAGCCAGTTCACCTTGCTCACTCAGCTGGCGCAGCAGGATGGGATCACGGCGGTCGAGATTGGCTTCACGCTCGACATCGAAAAATCGACCCTTTCACGTAATCTGAAGCGGCTGCTCGCGCTCAACCTGATCACGATGGATCCGCCGGCAGGGCGGCGGGGACGGGGGTTGCATCTCACAGAGAAAGGCCGCCGCATAATCAAGGAAGCTTACCCCGTATGGTTGGCGGCCCAGGAGCGCGCCGTTGGCGTCATGGGCCCGGAAAGCAGGGAGACGCTGGACAAGCTGCTGCAGCAAGCCGAGAAGCTGGCTGTCGCCTGATACAGCTCCTGCGTACTCGGCTGCATTTTGCTTTGAAGGTTTCGAATCGGGCGCCGGTAGCCGCAGGCGCCCGATGTTAGTTTCAGAGACGCGCTGAGGACGTGCGGCCGGCTACCGTTTCATGCCATGATTGGCCACTCGCTCCCCGGCGTTCCTTAGCAGTGTGGAGTTTCGGATGTTTCCGCCAGATCTGGTCGATGAAGCCCGCAACCTGATCGAGCTTCTGCGCCAGCACAAGCTCATGCTCGTCACTGCGGAAAGTTGTACCGGCGGGCTCATCGCAGGGCTGTTGACCGAAATTCCAGGCTCATCGGATGTCCTTGAGCGCGGATACGTCACTTACTCGAACGCTGCGAAAAGCTCCTGCCTTGGCGTCGATCCGCAGCTCATCGCAGACCATGGCGCCGTGAGCGAGGAAGTCGCCCGGGCTATGGCCGAAGGTGCGCTGGCTCATTCGGAAGCTGATCTGGCGATCTCTGTCACGGGCATCGCAGGCCCATCCGGCGGCTCACCCGAAAAGCCGGTCGGTCTCGTTCATTTCGCGGCAGCCCGTAAGGGCCAACCGACGGTTCATCTCGAGCAGCGCTTTGGAGATCTCGGCCGGACGGCCATCCGATTGAGCAGCGTGCGAACCGCGCTGGATCTGGCGAAGGCTGCCGTCAGGCTCGAGTAAGCGCCGTCCCTTCCGCCCCGTATAGAGCGTCGGCGCGGGCCTCGAAGGCTTCCGCAAACCTCCGAAATGTCCGGTCGAACAGTGCGCCCATCACCATGCCTAGCGCCATCGACCGGAACTCATAGGCAATGGCGAAGTCCACGCGGCATCCCTCCGGATGGGAATGGAATGCCCACGTGTTCTCAAGGTGCCGGAATGGACCATCGACGTAGTTCACCAGGATCCTGTGGCGCTCCCGATCGAGGCGCACCCGCGTCGTGAACGACTCACAGATCCGGCCATAGCCGACGGTCATCGACGCGACGATCTCTTCCAGCCCACCCTCCTTTTGTGCGCGTGAATGCACCACCAGCTTCTCGCAAAGCGGAAGAAACTCCGGGTAGCGCTCGACGTCCGAGACGAGCTCGAACATCGCCCGGGGCGGGTGCTTCACAATTCGCTGTGTGCGGAATGACGGCATCTGGATCTCAAATATTGTTTCTTATGAATATCTTGAACACGCGCCGTCAGTGCATTGCGACCAAACACCACGCGCGCAAGTGCTCGTCTGGCTGATGCTCATCCGCCACGCCCCATCGCGGCCAACCGGGCGGCGCGGAGGCGAGCAAAGTCCTCAGCGGCATGGTAGGACGAGCGCGTGAGCGGGCTCGACGACACCAGCAGGAAGCCCTTCGCATAGGCGATGCGCTCGTAAGACTTGAACTCCTCGGGCGTCACGAACCGCTTCACCTCGGCGTGCTTCCGCGTGGGCTGCAAGTACTGGCCGATGGTGAGAAAGTCGACGTTGGCGCTGCGCAGGTCATCCATGACCTGCAGCACCTCCTCCCGGCGCTCGCCGAGCCCGACCATGATGCCCGACTTGGTGAACATCGTCGGATCGAGCTCCTTCACCCGCTGAAGGAGTCGCAGCGAGTGGAAGTAGCGCGCACCGGGCCGAATCTGCAGGTAAAGACCGGGGACGGTCTCCAGGTTGTGATTGAACACATCCGGCCGCGCCTCGACGACCACCTCCAGCGCACCATCCTTGCGGAGGAAGTCAGGGGTGAGGACCTCTATAGTGGTCCCCGGCGTTCGGGCACGAATTGCGCGGATGACCGCCGCGAAGTGCGCCGCCCCGCCGTCCGGCAGGTCGTCACGATCGACCGAGGTAATGACCACGTGCTCCAGCCCGAGCTTGGCCACCGCCTCCGCCACGTTTTCCGGCTCTTTCGGATCGAGCGGCTTCGGCAGGCCTGTGCGCACATTGCAGAAGGCGCAGGCGCGCGTGCACGTGTCGCCCATGATCATCATGGTGGCGTGCTTCTTGCCCCAGCACTCGCCGATGTTGGGGCAGCCCGCCTCCTCGCAGACGGTGTGCAGGCTGTGCTCGCGCACGATCCGCTTCGTCTCCGCGTACCCAGGCGAGCCCGGCGCTTTCACGCGGATCCAATCCGGTTTGCGCAGCACCGGAGTGTCTGGCCGGTGAGCCTTCTCGGGATGCCGGGGGCGCAGATCGAGAATCGTGACCATGAGCTCGGACGCCGTGTTGTGCGTGACGAATTACAGGTGGCCCCAAGCGGCGCATTGATCAACCGCCATGTCGCCGCGGCAAGGCTCCTACTTCAGGCTGATGAACCGTGAGTTAGCGGGCAATAGCACGTGCCAGCAGCATAACCGCGACGGCCCCGATTGTGGCAACCGCGACTTGATCCAGGAAGGCGCTGCCCAGCCCAAAGCTAACGTTCAGAAGCTCATGGAAGACATACCCGCCGAGCAGCGCACCGAGAATGCCGACGACCAGATACCTGATAAGGCCGCGCTGGCCGAAGAGCATGCCGCTGATCCAGCCGGCGATCAACCCGACGACCACCAGTGTCACAAGCGGCGAATAGGCACCGAGATCCACGCTTCTCCTCTGATTGGCGCGGCTCCATCAAGCGATGAGGCGCGCAAGGACGATGACCACGACGGCGCCTATGGTTGCCGTTACGATGCGCGACGCAATCTCGTTCTTGATGCCGAGATTGACGTCGAGAGCGCTGAGGAGGAGGCCACCGACGAAGGCGCCTATTAATCCGACGAACAGATACCAGATCAGCCCCCCACCACCGCCGACGATGAGCGAGGCGAGGAACCCGGCGACGATGCCGATGACCGCCATGATCAGCAGGGATTGCGCATCCGTTTTCATTGCAGGTCTCCTCTTGCGAAATGGGACCCATGCAACAAACGAACACTACGCCTACTGATCTTGGCCGACTCGCAGCACTCCGTCGAGTGTATTCGGCATCGGCTACAGCACTCGCTGCGCGTCCAGGGCAACTCAAGCGCGGGCCTTCGCCTCGACGTAGCGAGCGAAGTTGTCGAGAATGGCTTGCCAGCCGGCGCGCTGCTGCTCGATGGAATACGTCAGCTCGCTGTCGAAGGTCACTCGCACACCGACACCGTCGGCACCCGGAGTAAACTCCACGCGAGCTTCACGATCGCCGAACGTGTACTCGATCAGCCGGTGCTCGATGATCTTCGTGTAGGTTCCGGCGAAATCGAAGCCCATGCTGCCGTCCTTGGCCTCCATGCGGGAGCAGAAGGTGCCGCCTTCGCGCAAGTCCACGGTGGCAGCGGGCGTGTGCCAGTCATCAGACGCTGCGTTCCACTGCATGATGTCTTCAGGCGTCGTGTAAGCCTGCCAGACCTGCTCGACAGGAGCAGCGATCGTCGTCTCCACAGTGATTTTCATGATTGGCTCTCCTTGATCGCGCCCCGAGTCGCGGAGTTGCTACAGCCGGTTCTTACGTGTGAATCACCCGGCCAAAGGCATCGAGAACGCTTTCGTGCATGGTTTCGGAAAGCGTTGGATGCGGGAAGACCGTGTGTATCAACTCCTCTTCGGTCGTTTCGAGTTGCATGGCGATGACGAAGCCTTGGATCAGCTCCGTCACCTCCGCGCCAACCATGTGCGCGCCAAGAAGCTGGCCGGTCTTGGCATCGAAGATCGTCTTCGTCAGGCCTTCCGGCTCGCCGAGCGCGATAGCCTTGCCGTTGGCGCGGAACGGGAAGCGGCCGACCTTCACCTCATAGCCGGCTTCCTTCGCCTTGGCCTCTGTCAGACCGACAGACGCGATCTGCGGATGGCAATAGGTGCAAGCCGGAATTTTAAGCTTGTCGAGGGGATGCGTTGGCAAACCCTTGATCGTCTCGACGCAGATCACACCCTCGTGCTCGGCCTTGTGAGCCAACATCGGCGCCCCGGCGACGTCGCCGATGGCGTAGATGCCCGGCACGTTCGTGCGCCCGTAACCGTCAGTGACAATAACCCCGCGCTCCACCTTCACGCCGAGCTTCTCGAGCCCGAGATTCTCGACGTTCCCCACCACACCGACCGCTGAGATGATCCGCTCGACGGTAACGCTCTCCGTCTTTCCGTTGCCGAGGTCGATGGTGGCCGTGACGCTGTTGTCAGCCTTCTCAACGCGCGTAACCTTGGCACCGGTCAGAATGCGCATGCCTTGCCGCTCAAACTGCTTGCGGGCCAGTGCTGCGATCTCAGCATCCTCCGCCGGCAGAATCTGCGGCAGCAGCTCGACGACCGTCACCTCCACGCCGAAAGCGCGATAGAACGAGGCGAACTCGATGCCGATCGCGCCGGACCCAATCACGAGGAGCGACTTCGGCATGGCCGGCGGGATCATGGCCTCGAAATAGGTCCAGATCAGCTTGCCGTCGGGCTCGATGCCGGGCAGCACGCGGGGCCGAGCGCCAGTGGCAATGATGATGTGTTTCGCAGTGTAAGTGTCAGGCGCCAGCACCTCTTTCGGAGGCGGAATGGCGGGCTCCATCGGCTTCTTCTTCGGCTCAGCGACCACAATTTCGCCGGGCTTGGTGATCGTCGCTTCGCCCCAGATCACGTCGATCTTGTTCTTGCGCATAAGGAAGCCGACGCCGCTGTTGAGCTGCTTGGCGACGCCGCGGGACCGTTCTGCGATAGCCTTAGCGTCGTATTGCAGCCTCCCTTCAATGCTGAGACCGTAGCTCTTGGCGTGCGCTGCGTTGCGATAGACGTCCGCCGAACGCAGGAGCGCTTTCGTCGGGATGCACCCCCAGTTGAGGCAGATGCCGCCCAGATGCTCCCGCTCCACCACTGCCGTCTTGAAGCCGAGCTGCGCAGCGCGGATAGCCGCCACGTACCCCCCGGGCCCGGCACCAATCACAATGACGTCGTACGATTTGCTCGGCATGGTGTCCCTATCGAGTCATCCAAAATGAAAGCTCCGCGCTCGGGCCCGGAGCTTTCCAATCAAAGCGGAATGAATGGTCTAGTTCCAGGGCGATCAGGAGACCGCGTCAGACGTGGCACCGAGCGCCGAGGTAGACATTCAGCAGATAATTGTAGCGATCGACCTCGGCCTGTGCTTGCGGCGACAACTTCTTGCCACTGCTCGCAGCTTCAACCTTCGACCGAATTCCTTTTGCATCCAACCGGGTCATCTCAGCACGGATGGATTGACAGCTATAACCGGGCGGGAGCGGCCGTGCCCCAGGATCGCCGTAAGGGTCGGCACTGGTGGCGCATCCTGCCAATAGAGCGACGGCAGTCAGCAGAACCGCCGTTCTCAGAATGCCATTCATACCCAAAGTTGCCTCCCGCCCGTTCGATGAAGCATTTCGGGTTGTGTTCATCACAGACGCAACGGTTTCGCAAGTCCTCATCGACAACGGAGATATCAGAGGAGCTTGCCCCGTAACTGGCGGGTAACTCTGGGCTCTATCACGCGAATACACTCCGTCGGCGACAGTTGTTTGCCCGGTTTCGCGGCCGCTTACTTTCGATCGAACCGGCGCGCAAACTCTGTCTGCTTGCCGGAAGCCAGAATCCGCGCCTGCTCGATCCAATTCTCCTGCTCGATCCGTCCAGGGATGTCGAGCTCGCGGCTGATCCGCTCCACGTCCGCGGCCGTCCAATTCGCGATCTGCTCGTAGGTCCGATAGCCCATGCTGTTGAGGCGCTTCTCGAGCAGCACCCCAATGCCGCGGATCCGCTTCAGATCGTCGGCTCTCACAGCGCCTTGCGTTCCGGGACCGATCGATTTCTCCGCCTCGCGCTCGTCGGTCCGGAAAAGCTCTGACCGAATGGACCGCAGCTTATTCAAATCAAAGCTCTTCGAAGGTTCGCGCTCCGGTGCCGGCGCGGGAGGTGGCCCGCCAGCCTTCTCGGCCTGCGCAGCGCGGATAGCTTCGGCGAGCTGTGTCGGCCGCGGCGGATGAATGTTTGCGCGCTGGCGGTCGAATTCGCGCGAGTAGGCCGTCTCTCCGCCCCGCGCCAAGATTTGCGCCTGCTCAATCCAGTTCTCGCGTGATATGCGCCCGTCACCTCCGAGCAGCTGGTCGAAACGCGCCACGTCCGCCGTCGTCCAATGCGCAATCTGATCGTAGCGGCTCACGCCTTGCGCGTTCAGCAGGCGCTCGATGTCCGCGGTGATGCGACTGATACGCTGGAGGTTGTCGCGGCCGAGCCCAAGGATGGGCATCCGCGATCCAGTGCCAGAGGGAGCGGCGCTGGCGACCGCCGTGGGTGGTGCCTTCGTCGTCGTCCTTGCGGCGCTGGCGATTGGCCGTTGCTCGCCTTCGTCGGGGCTCGGCTTCGCAAGCTTCTGACGGCTGCGCGAGTATGCCGTCTCGCCGCCGGTCATCAGGATCTGGGCCTGCTCGATCCAGTTCTCCTGCTGGATCCGCCCACGGAAGCCGAGAGCCTGGCTGATGCGACGCACGTCGTCCTTTTTCCACGCCGCGATCTCAGCGTAGCGGCGGACGCCAAGCTCGTTGAGCCGCTGCTGTAGCTCAGAATCGATGCCGCGGATGCGAGTGAGATCGTCAGTCTCCGGAGCAGCGGCCTTCGGATCAGGCGTGCTTGTGGCCGGTGCAGCAGGGGGAGGGGGGATAGGACGCGGGGGGCCCGCTGG
>QGVC01000138.1 GCA_003242645.1 Pseudomonadota bacterium | reverse complement strand
AGATGGCTTTTTCCGGAGCCGGGAGGGCCTGTCACGGCCATGGCCGGATGCGGCCAGTCCGGCCAGCGATCAATGGCCAGCACAGCTGCCTCGTTGCACCCGCTGACCAGGAAATCTTCCGCCCCATGCGCGGGGCGGTGCGGAAGCTCGAGCGTGAGCTGTTGAGGGCTGTTGCTCATGGACCCTTCTCGAGCGGTTGATCAAGGTCTGCGGGCGCCAATGCCGTCGCCGTCCGCCCCTTGTAGATGGAGCTCGACAGATAGACCTCGAGCGCGAAGCGAACCAGCACGGCGATCGCAGCCGCCATCGGAACAGCGACCAGAACGCCTACGAAGCCGAACAGATAGCCGAACACGAACAGCGAGAAAATCAGCCACACCGGATGCAGGCCGACCTTCGGGCCAACGATGCGCGGCGAAAGAAGAGCGGAGTCGAGTGCCTGGCCAACGGCGAAAACAGCCAGCACCTTCAAGAGCGGCAGCGTTTCAGGCCAGTACTGGATGAGGGCCACTGTCAGCGCCGTGATCAGACCGAGCGCAAAGCCCACGAAGGGCACGAACGATAAGAGGCCCGCAGCAAGGCCAATGACGAGGCCATAGGGAATATCAGCCCAGGTCAGGCCAACGGCGTACAAGGCGCCCAGTATCAGGCAGATGAGACCTTGGCCGCGGATAAATGCCGAGACCGCCGCATTGATTTCGGTGGCCAGCCTGCGGATCGTCGGCGCATGATCGCGCGGCAGCCAGCTGTCGATCTTCTCGAGCATCGAGTACCAGTCGACGAGCAAATAGAAGACGACCACCGGCGTGATCAGAAGGAGCGACGCGAAGTTCACGAGCGCCATGCCCTGCGACCACACGGATTGGGCCAAATAGCCGATCACGCTGGCCCAGTTCCGCGACAGTTCAGCGGCCACGGTGTCCAACCAAGCCTGGAAATCCGCAAAGTGGCTTCCGAGGCGCTCCCGCGCCGACTCTTCCACTAGTCCGCGCACGCGCTCGATCTCACCCGGCAGGACTTCCACGAGCTGCTGCACCTGGCGAGCGATAATCGGGATCAGGAAGACCACGGCCGCGACGAGCGCCATGACAAGCAGGGTGACGACGATGGCCGAGGCCCACACGCGTGGGAGGCCCAGCGCGACCAACCGATCCGCGAGAGGGTTGAGCGCGTATGCGATGACCATCCCGGCCACGAACGGCAGCAGCACCGAGCGAAGGACGAGTGCCGCAAGGATCAGCAGGATCAGCGCCGCAAGCCAGAAGAGCACCTGCCGTTCGACCCGCATGTGATGCTTCCCCTCAGCTTGAGCGGTTCGTCCCCCTCGCGACCGCCTGGATGCGTGGTTTGTCACAAGGCTGAGAGTGCAAGGATCGCAGCCTGATCTCAAGCTGCTGGATTTTCGTCCTGGTAGCCGGCCATGTGTGCCAGCCACGCTCGCATGTAGGCCACGAGCGACGCTAGGGTCGATGCGGCGGTAGCCCATACCAGCGCGGTGCGGATGTCACCGATGCCGAGGCCGAATCCCTCGTCGGCCAACACGGTGGCAGCAAGCACGATCTGTGTCACCGTATTGATCTTGCTGACGACCAGCGGCTTGATCCGCACGGGATTGTCGAGCAGCCACGACAGCACGACAGCCATCACGATCAGGATGTCGCGCGAAACGACGGCGATCACCAGCCAGGACGGCAGCTCACCAAGCACTCCGAGCGCGACGAAGATCGATACCACCAGCATCTTGTCGGCCAGCGGATCGAGGTAGGCGCCCAGCTCTGTCTGCCAACTGAAGCGCTTCGCGAGAAACCCGTCGATGGCATCGCTCAGGCCGGCCACGACGAACAGCACGAATGCCGCCTGGATCCGTCCGGAGACGAGCAGCCAGAACACGATGGGGACGAGGATGACCCGTCCGAGTGTGATCAGGTTAGGTATGCTCAAGGCGAGGTCCGGTGGGTCTCGGGCATGTCAATAGTTGTAATTGCAGCCCATTGCACGCGCCGTCGCGACCGCGGAATTGCGCCCAGCGACTGTTGCTGATCGAGCACAATTCTCGACGATTCACAAGGAGGGGCTGACCTGCAGTGTGCTGCCGTACTGCCGCACGTCGAAACCTTGGGCGGTCAGGGCCTGGGCCAGCGCTTCAGGTCCCCCGGGATACATCACGGTGACGTCCGCACCGCGGGCCGACAAACCATCGACCTGCATCCCCTCCAGACCCGGCAGCATCGAGATCCGCTGCTGCATCTGCTGCCACTGTCGGAGGTTCCGGAATTCGACAATCATCTGCACGGGCATCAGGGCCCCACCGAACCCAGCGGAGGCGGTTCCGCCGTCGAACTTCAGCGCCTTCCAACGGCCTTCCAGGATGCCGAGTGCAATGACGGCAGCCAGCTCGCCAGTGTAGAGCGGATCGTCGAGGTTCAGTCGATAGGACCGCTTGAGCACGAACGCACCGACGGCGTCTCTGCCAGTCAGGGTCACGTTGAGCCGCTTGGCCGCAAGGTCCGGCTGAGCCACGGCCAGCATGACCAGGCTCGAGCCATAAGCCTTTGAAAAGACGCTGAGAACGGAACCGTCCCCTTTAACGAGCTTTTGGATCACTTCGGCCGTCAGCTCCGGCTTTGTGTCGCCGAGCTTCACCGGCGTCAGCGCATGCTCCAAGTCGAGCCCTGCCCAGACCTCGCGCCACATCCGGCTGCCGCGCGCTGCTGAGAGCTCTGCGGGTACGGCCCCCTGCCCCGCCGCGGCCGGCAGGAAAACGGGGATCAACGTAACGGCTGGCGCCTGCTCATCGACGAAGGGCACGCCTTCGCTTCGCAGCAAATCGCGGATGGGCTCTGGCCGGAACGAGAAGTCGAGGCTGGCGATGTACTGGGTTGCGGAGGTGCGCTCGTCGCGCACTGAAACGCCCTCAAGCAGCTCGTCGGCCTTAACGTGCTTGACGCGATCGAGCCGATCATAGGCCGTTACTGGCACCAGCCGTTTCAAAAGCGAGCGGAATGCAGCCTGCCGGCCTTCCGCGAGCGCCTTTTGCTTTGCAGTGACGGCATCGCTGGCGACGGCATCGACGGGGTACGCGGCAACCGTATAGGCCTCATCCTCGGCCGATGCGGGGAAACCAACCACTGAGAGCGCCAGACCGGCTGCGACTCCAGCTGCAGCAGCCCTAATGTGACGCACTCCGAGCCAGCTCACGAGGCCCCTCCTCGATGCGATGTACAAATGCGCAAGTTGCCCGCCGCGCGCGAAGTCTGCTACGACGCCCCATCTCACGGGGAGCAATGAGGCCAAAATGGGGTCCGGTCAATGCCTGAGCTGAGCGGCGAAAATGGGCCGTGGCGCGAGTAGCCGGAGTGTGGCGCGAAGGATCACGATGTCTGAAACCGACCAGCCTCCCCGAACACCAATCACGTATCGCGATGCGGGTGTCGACATCGATGCCGGCAACGCGCTCGTCGAGGCCATCAAGCCACTTGCCAGAGCTACCCGTCGGCCCGGTGGGGACTCGGAGCTCGGCGGCTTCGGAGCGCTCTTCGACCTGAAGGGGGCCGGCTTCACCGATCCGGTGCTGGTTGCCAGCACGGACGGCGTTGGCACGAAGCTCAAGATCGCCATCGAGACCGGCCGGCATGACACCATCGGCGTCGACCTCGTGGCCATGTGCGTCAACGATCTGCTCGCACAGGGCGCCGAGCCGTTGTTTTTCCTCGACTATTTCGCTTGCGGAAAGCTCGACGTGGACACGGCGCGGACGGTCATCGCCGGGATTGCCGAAGGGTGCCGCCAGGCTGGTTGCGCTCTGATCGGCGGCGAGACGGCCGAGATGCCCGGGATGTACGCAGACCAGGACTATGATCTGGCCGGTTTTTCCGTCGGCGCGGTCGAGCGGGGCTCGCTTCTGCCCCGGAGCGATATCGCCGTTGGAGACGTACTCATCGGCCTTGCCTCGTCCGGCCCCCACTCGAACGGATACTCCTTGATCCGGCGCCTTGTCGCGAATGAGGGGCTTTCGTGGGATGCTCCCGCATCGTTCGCGCCGGATCGGTCGTTAGCAGAGGCCTTGCTCGAGCCGACGCGGATCTACGTCCGGCCAGTACTATCCGCCATCCGCGAGACAGGAGCCATCAAGGCCGTTGCGCACATCACCGGCGGCGGTCTCATCGAGAATGTGCCGCGTGTGCTACCAAACGGGATCGCTGCAGTGGTGGACCTGTCGAGCTGGACAGCCCCTGCCGTCTTCGGATGGCTGGCCCAGGCGGGTCGCCTCGAAACGGCCGAGCTTCTGCGAACTTTCAACGTTGGGATTGGCCTCGTCTTGATCGTCTCGAAGTCCCAGGCGGACGCCGTCATGACGTACCTGCGAGCCCAAGGCGAAACACCACGTATCATCGGAGAGCTGGCTGCGGGTGACGGGCAGAGAACCCAGGTTAAGGGCAGCGGCGCGGCGGGGGCGCTGCGCGTTGTCGGCGAGCTATCGTTCGCAGATCCCGGCCCGGCGGGTGGAGCATGAGCAAGAAGCGCGTGGCTATCCTGATCTCCGGTCGCGGCTCGAACATGATGTCGCTCGTCGAGGCCGCGCGGGATCCAAGCTATCCCGCTGAAATCATTTTGGTGATTTCGAACCGGCCCGAAGCTCCAGGGATAGCGTGGGCCGCCTCCCAGGGACTTCCGACGAAAGTCATCGACCACAAGAGCTATCCTAGCCGGGAGGACTTCGAGGCCGCACTGCACGAAGCTCTGGTCGCATCCGGGGCCGAAATCGTCTGCTGCGCGGGGTTCATGCGGCTGATGACGGCGGGTTTCGTCGAGAAGTGGTCAGGCCGGATGCTCAACATCCATCCTTCCCTGCTGCCCGCCTTCAAGGGGCTTGATGCGCAGGCCCAGGCTCTTGCCGCGGGTGTGAAGATAGCCGGGTGCACGGTCCATTTCGTGGAGCCGGAGATGGACTCAGGCCCCATCATTGCGCAGGCTGCCGTTCCCGTGTCCGACGACGACACGCCCGACACTCTCGCCGCCAGAATACTCTCTGCAGAACATAAGTTGTATCCGCACGCCCTTCGCCTCGTCGCAGCGGGCCAGGCCCGCCTCGAAGGCCGACGGGTCGTCGTAGACGGAGCAATTAACCAGACTGCGCAGCTCTTCTCGCCATCCCTGGAATACAAAGGCTAACTGCTCAGCCGACCGCGGCGCGCCATTGTGTAGCGGGTCAAACGGATAATCTGGACCGTGTGGAGCGCTAGTGCTACGAGGCAGGAAGATCACCGGCCAGGCGTTTACTTTCCCACGCCATCCCCGGTCGGATGATATAGAGAAGTAATTGGTCGCCAGAACCGATTCGGTCGAAGTAGAAATCCTAATTGTATTCGCGTTCGGATGACCACACTCGCGGAGTGACATCGACCATGAGCGCACCGCTGCCGTCGCATGTTCATCAGCTGGGGGAGCAGAGTTCGATCTGGTTCAAGCTCACACCCCTGCTCAAGGGTGATCCCGAAAACCCCATGCGCACGCTGATGCAGATGGCTGAGCGCTACGGCGACGTCATCACCGTGAACATGGCCAATCAGCGTGTCGTTCTGCTCACCGAGCCCGAGCACTTCAAGCATGTGCTCGTAACCAAGGCGGACAATTACACGAAATACTTCGACGGTCTCAGGCCGATCTTCGGCAAGTCCATGATCACCGTCGACGGACAGCTTTGGCAGAAGATCCGGGCGCCGCAGCAGCCGGCATTCCACCCGGATATGTTCGCCGAGTACATCCCTTACTTCCTGATGGCCATCCGCACGAAGATGGAGAACTGGCGCCAGCTCGCCCAGACGGGGGAGACGGTCGAGATGGTCGAGCAGACGTGGACGCTGGCCGCGGACATGATCTGCAAGGCGCTGTTCAACCGCGACATGCCGTTCAACCCGCACTTCGTCTTCAAGTGCGTGAAGACCTACACCGACGTGATGAACCACAAGGCCATCCGCCTGAAGAAGGTGGCGGGCCAGGAGTTCGAGATCACGGAGGAAGACGCGGCGAAGGCTGTCGAAGTCTGGGGTGGCGTGCCGGATATCGTGATGGCCGCCAATCCGCGCGAGCACCGCGAGCGCACGCTGTACTCGATGATCGAGGCTGCCGTTGCCGACCCGAACATTCCTGAGTTCGACCGGGCACAGGCTGTCGACGAGATGAAGCAATACCTGTGGGCCGGAACCGAGACGACGGCGCTCACGCTGGCGTGGTCGCTTTATCTCACCTCGAAGCACCCCGAGGCGGCAGAGCGCATCCGCCGCGAGGGCGAGGCGACCTATGGCGACCGCGATCCCACGGCAGCCGACTACTCAGCGCTGGCTTACACCCGTGCCGTGATCCAGGAGACGATGCGCCTTTATCCGCCGGTGTGGGGCCTCATCCGCGTTGCCGCCCAGCACGACGAGATCGGCGGCCGTGAGATCCGGCCGGGCGACCGCATCGTCATGTTCTCTTACGGCGTGCACCACAGCCCGAAGTATTGGGACGAGCCCGAGGAGTTCCGGCCCGAGCGCTGGATGGGCGACGCCGCCAAGAAGCGCGCCAAGTACACCTATCTCCCGTTCGGCGCGGGCAAGCGCTCCTGCATCGGCGGCGCCATGAGCCAGGTGGAGAATACGCTGGCGCTGTCGATCCTGCTGCGCCGCTTCCGGCCCGAGTACGTCGGCAAGGAGCCGCCCAGCATCAACGCCACGGTCACTCTGACGCCGAAAGGCGGCCTCCCCTTCCGCATCCACGAGCTGAGCTGAGCGAACAGCTGCTTGCCCTCACTTGAGCAGCCTCAAAGCCATTTCTCCTGAGCGTGGCTAGGACACGGCTTGGCGCGATCGGCAGAACCGATCGCCGTTCACGTCGTTACGGCTCGGATCGTCCTTTCCCCACACTCAAGGAGAGAACCGTCATGTTCCTTTCGCGCAGCTCCAAGCTGGCAGGAGCCGCAGTCGCCTTGCTTCTCACGTGGGCTCCGGCACAAGGCCAACAACAGCGGATCACTGCCCAAGAGGCCGATGCCTACTTTCGGCAAATCCAGCAGGAGGCGGTGGAGATTATGCGGTCGCATGATTCGGCCCGGCTTCAGAAGTGGGTCGAAGCGAACATCGCCGATGGTGCCGTCATGCAAGCGAGCGCCATCCTTCACCGCAATGGAGTGCGCAAGGGCTTCATCGAGGTTACGTTGACAAAGGATGATATGCTCAATATGAGTTCATTGCTCGCAGGTGCAATCGGGCAGGGAGTCTTCGGCGACTACGCTCTCGAGGTCACGGTCACAGACGTTCTCCCCTTAGGACCCGACGCTGCAACCGCATCGGTGAGGTGGACGGAGCGCATCAGCATTGATCCCCAGAAGGGTGAGCGCGCAATCCAGCCTGGGCAGCATCGCGATCTAGTCACAATCGAAGCGACCGCGGACTGCACTCACCTTCTGCGGCGCTCCGATGATGCGCTCGTCCTTGGCCTATCGACCTGCAAGGCTGAAGCAAGCTTCTAAGCTCCAAAATGGTTCTCGTGTCGAACACGGAAAAACTACTTTGATTTTTCTTAATATTAGGCACGAGCAGTATTCACGAAAAGTTTTTTTTACCAACCGAGCCCTTTCTTGCGAATTGCCACTTTCATCCCATATCGCCTCGCGAGGTATAAAAAGTTTTGGTTCAGGTCGTTTCATGGGACGTCGTTCCCGGCATACGGCGGAGGAACTCCGCGAACTGGCAATTCAATCAGCCTACCAAATCATTACAGAGAATGGTTTGGCGGGCATTTCCGCGCGTGCAATCGCGCGTCGGATCGGATATTCAGCGGGCACGCTTTACAATATTTTTGGCAGCCTCGATGAGCTGGTGCTGGAGGTTGAGGGCCTGCTCCTTGGTGCCCTAGACCGCAGGCTCTCCCAAGTGGCCGCGGAAGGGCCGCCACAGCGTCAATTGAATAAGTTGGCGCGCGCCTACCTCAACTTCAGCCGCGAGAACGAGAAGGTCTGGAGCCTCATCGCTCAGCACGATCTCCCTTTCAAGAAGAGCGCACCCCCTTGGTACTCGGAACGGCTGGAGCGACTTTCCGACCATTTCGAGGACGCCCTCGCAAACCAGCTGCCGCTAATGAAGAATAATCCTAAGTCGCTGAAGCAGTCAGCTCGCGTCGTGTGGGCTGCACTGCACGGCATCTCGCTGATGTCGGCCACTCGGAAGCTGCCCGCAATGTTTCACGAGTCGATGCAGCACATTGCTGATGATCTGATCGAAACTTACGTGGCGGGCCTGCAAGACAGGGCAAACCGCGACCGGCCATCGGCTTAACCCTAGGACTTAAGGCTGACCGCTCCCCGATGACGGCTGGAGAGCATCAATCCCGCCTTCGGATTGGCGCTCGATAGAGCCAGTTGCCAGCTCCGACGCATTAGGTTCGGGATTGGAGACAAATTCATCGCTGTAACCGATCAACCCAAACCATTTCTCTTGAGGAAGCAGCCGCTGCTGCAGGCCCGCCCAAAGCTCGCGCGAGGTAATGCCATCGACGAACGGCTTGGCTGGCGGCGTCATGGCAAATAAGAGGGCCGTCAGTAGAGCGATGACTGCGGAATCCCCCGGGCTCCGCCCATCGTACAGCTTCAGCGCCGATCCG
>QGVC01000557.1 GCA_003242645.1 Pseudomonadota bacterium | reverse complement strand
GCGGTGGTCGGTGCCGCGACCATGGCCCGATTGGCTAGGTCGCGTCTGGTGTGTGCAGGACCAGCAGGTGGCGAGCCTTGCACCTGCGGCCGAGATCGTAAATTTGTGCCGCGTCGCGCAGGTGCCCGAGATTGCCACCGAGGCGGCGATAGACGAGCCGCTGACCATCGGGCAAGTTGCGAAGTTGGCACCCTTCGGGCAGATCGTGAGTCTGGTCGCTGGCCAAGAGGTGTTTTCCTGCGCCCAGGCTGCGGAAGTGGGTCAAGTCGAGAGCGTGTGCCAGGTGCCCGATACCGGGGCCGGAGCCGTGGACAGCAGGCAGGTGGCTACGGCTGGCAGTGACACTGAGGGAGTAATCGGCTGTGAGTGATCGAGTTTACGGAACGATCAAGCAAAACGACACGCCACCGCTGCGGGTGTACATCGAAGACGAATCAGGAACCCCGCTCAAGCAGTCGGATGTCGTGTCGATCCATCGTAAAATCTACGACCTGGATAGCGACACTCCGACCACGGCTATTGATGAATCCGACCTGGAAGTGTCGGAAACCATCTACGACGAGTTGCAGCCGTGGACGGCGGATAGCACCGGATACAACTTCATGGACGTGGTAAAGGGCGGACATTTCACGCTGCCGAATCGACGCTATGAGGTGGTTTATCGCATCACGACTTCGGCGGGCCTAGTGATCCATCCAGACCCGTTCGAGCTAAAAACCATCAGGACGTTTTAGGGATGGCGGCGGAGAAGACAGGCAAGGGCCGCGTATCCAACAAGCGGAACAACCCGCACCGCTTTGAGATGGACCAGCGGCGCGGCAAGGTCGCGGAACTGTACGTGCGAGGCCACTCCATCAGCTCCATAGCGGAATCGCTGGGGGTGTCCAAGCATACCGTGATCCGCGACATGCGGGAGGTCCGTGCCCAATGGCGAGAGCAGTACGCAGACACATTCCAGCGTTACACCCTAGAGCAGATCCGCAAGATCGACGCGGTAGAGCAGGAAGCTTGGGAGGCGTGGCAGGCGAGCAAGCAGGATGCGGTGACGATCAGCCGCAAGGAGCCATCAAACGGCGACATAGAAACCACCACGACCGTCAAAGGCCAGACTGGCGATCCTCGCTACCTGGAAGCGATCCTGCGAGCCATCGAGCGACGAAGCAAGCTGCTGGGGCTGGACGCGCCCGAGAAGGTCCAATGGCTGATTAAGGATGAAAAGGCTGGAGACGACGAAGAAGGAGACTCCGCTGAGCTTGCTAAAGTCCAAGCTCAACTCGTTGGAATGCTTGACACCCTACGCGAACGAGCCCGAACTGCGGCAGATCAGGGACAGCCTAATGGTCATGGCCCGGCACTCGGGCTTAATGGCCAAACCGAAACTTGACTACAGCCCCCATAAGCCGTTCCCGCGCCAACAGGCGTTTCTCAACCTAGACACCACGGAGGCTTTTTACGGCGGCGGTGCCGGCCCTGGAAAGACCGATGCGTTGCTGATGGCGGCCCTGCAATACGTGCATGTGCCGAACTATTCAGCCTTGATCCTGAGGCGGGACTTCCCGCGCCTGAGCCTGCCGGGCTCAATCATGGATCGGGCCAGAGCGTGGCTACATAACACGGATGCCGTGTGGAATGAGCAAAAGAAGCTTTTCCGGTTCCCCAGTGGGGCCGTGCTACAATTTGGATACATAGACAACCCTGCCGATCGCCTGCGTTACCAGTCCGCCGAGTTTCAATTCATCGGCTGGGATGAGCTAACCGAGTTCAATCTAGGGAACACAGAACACAACCCCTATCTATTCATGTTCTCGCGCCTACGCCGAACCAAAGATATACCCGTGCCGCTGCGGATGCGGGCTGCATCAAACCCTGGTCAGATCGGCCACCAGTGGGTGCGGCAGCGGTTTATCACCGACGAGGCGTTGCGGGGGCTGATGGAGGGCCGGGCCGAGACGTACTATGTAAACTTCGATCGGGCATTTGTGCCGGCCCTCTTAGACGACAACCCGGCGGTGAACCGGGACGAATACATTAAGAACCTGATGCACCTTCCGCCCATCACGCGGGAGCGGTTGCTGCGCGGCGACTGGTCAATCCAAGAGAACTCGCTGATTAAGGCTGAATGGCTCCGCTACTACCGGATGCAGGGCGATACCATTCAGGTGCTGGACGCGGAAGGCAATCAGCGCGGCGCCTTTGATTGTCGGCGTGCGAGGCGGTTCGCCACGGTCGATACGGCGGGCACCAGCCGCCAGATTGCCGAAGAAAAACGCAAGGACAAGGC
>QGVC01000556.1 GCA_003242645.1 Pseudomonadota bacterium | reverse complement strand
CTTTTGGTTTGGCGTTTGCCTGTTCCCTTCCCTAAATCCCGGCCTCCTTTTCCTCAATTCTGATCGTCGGATTTTCCATCGAGACGGTCAGCTCATCCAAGGTCGCCCAGAAGGTCTCGTACTGCTTCTTGATCGCAGGCCAGCCGACATGGGCCGCGGGCCGTATAGGCGGCGCGACGTTCACGTCGTCATCCGATTGCGACCAAACCTTTTCCATGGCGCCGATATCGCGCGCTGAAAGGGCTTCGTAGTACGCCTGGTTGGCTGCGCGAACCGCATCGAGGTCGGAGGTGGTTTGGGCGTTGCTGATTTCCGTTGCCGCCAGCAGCAGCGGAACAGCCATTGCGATGCGGAATATGCGAGGCATTGCAGGAAGCTCCATCCGTTTGCGGAAGAACCCATGATCCTGGTACGTGTTTCGGCTGGCAAATCACAAATTGACGATTAAACGACGCGGTTAAGTGGAGGAGGGCGGACCGATGCTTTCGTCCGAAAAATCAACTCGCTGAACTTAGGTGTTCCCAGAGCGCACGCAGGATGGGCAATTGTCCCCGCAGAATCTTCCTCTCCGCTTCTTCCTTCCCGAACCATCCGGCGCGGTCCACCTCCGGAAAGGTTTGCATCCGGCCGGAGCGCGGCGGCCATTCCATGCTGAACGTGTTGCTGCGGATAGCGGCAGCGTCCAGGTCGCCTTCCATGGCAAATGCCGTGACGAGCTTGCCGCCAGGCTGGCGGATGGTGCCAAGGAGAATGGCCTCACCCTCCGGGCAGGTGCCCGTCTCCTCCTCGAATTCGCGGCGGGCGGCGGCCAGCGGCTCCTCGCCCTCGGTGTACTCGCCTTTCGGAATGGACCAGGCCCCATCGTCCTTCTTCGCCCAATAGGGCCCGCCGGGGTGTACGAGGAGCACCTCGAGCCGGCCGTTTTTCAGCCGATAAAGGAGGAGGCCAGCGCTACGCTTCGCCATGGATCAGGATTGCCGTCGATGTCGTCTAGAACGTGATGCCCTTGTCCGCGAGCTCCTTCAACGCTTTGTCGCTCTTCTCGAGATCGAGACCCATGGCGCTCAAGACTTGCGGCGCTTTGGTGAACTGAATATCGCCGTATTCCACGACCTGCACCCGGTTGCCCCAGGGATCGAGAAAATCGAGAAACCGCCCTGGCAGAACCTTCGCGCCGGCGGCCTCGGCGAGCTGCCGCACGGCTGAACGGTCGTCGACGACGAGGCCGAAGTGCCGCTCCCTGTCGCCCGCAGGCGCCGGGCTCTCCATCAAGGCGATGAACTGATCGCCCATGTCGATGAAGGCGCTGTGCTGGCCGCGGCCGCGCAACTTGAAGGAGAAGATGCTGCCATAGAAGGCAAGCGCCTCGTCGATGCTACCCACCTCCAGGGCGACATGATTGATGCCCACAAGATTCGGTTTTCTTAGTTCGGCTGTGGTGCTGTCGGTCATGGCCTGGCTCCGATGAGTTCGCCCTGTTTCCGATGGTTGAACGCGGTAAGGGGCGCGCTCGCACCAACGCGCTCAGCGGCCGTTTGGGCCCATGCGTCGAGGTACTGTTCGTGCTCGCGGTGAAGGAGCCACAAGCTCGGCGCAAGGCCGGACCCGCGCTCGCGTCAGCGTGTCCGGCATTTGCTGCCAACACATCAGAACTGCAGGTCCAGCTCGACAACTTGGTAGCCGGAACGAGAGGGTTCCCTCTGACCGGCTCAGGCTACAGAGCAAGTTGTGACTGCGAAAAGCTCCCCGCGTCGGCTGCGATCTCGGTCATCAGTGGTATGAGCTCAAGCCAATAGCCATCGAGCTCATCGATGATGTCCCGGCAGGCTTGTGTCTCTGGGCGGTCGAGAGTGTCGCGGCGGAATTGGCTGAACGGCGGCTGCTTCTCCAGCTCGAAAATGCGCCGCGCGCGACTGAGCAGGTCCGCCCAGCACTCAAAGTCGGGGGAAACGCTCGTGAGCTCGGAGAGCGGCACCCGCGGAAAGACGAGGCGGCTTTTCTTGCTGGGCGAGCAGTTGACGAACAGGATGCCGCGCTTCAAACCCCAGCAGAAGAGCCGCATCGCCTTCGCTTCAAGGCTTCTCAGAGAAAGATGCTCGCGAAGCGGGTCGGGGCTGCCCGTGCCGTAGAAGTGCGTGTTCCCGGGCGTGTCATAGACCATGTCGCAGCCATAATAGCCGATTACTGACGTTCGCAGGTTTGCACACGCCCAATAACTTGCCTTTTTTACCCATCTCGGGCCCCAAGATCCGACCCCCATACCCCATTACCCTTTTCTTCTTA
>QGVC01000137.1 GCA_003242645.1 Pseudomonadota bacterium | reverse complement strand
CTTTCAAGCTGGAGGAGGTGCGGGCCGCCCTTACCGACCTCGGCTGCCAGGGCATGACCGTGACCGAGGTGAAGGGATACGGCCGTCAAAAGGGCCATACCGAGATCTATCGCGGCGCGGAGTACGCCGTGAGCTTCCTGCCGAAGCTGAAGATCGAGGTCGTCATCCCCGATGGCGAAGTCGATCGCGTCGTCGAAACCATCATGCGCACGGCTAAGACCGGCCAGATCGGCGACGGCAAAATCTTCGTCCTCCCGGTCGAGCACGCAGTCCGCATCCGCACTGGAGAGACCGACGACAGCGCGATTTGAGCTGGTGACCTGTGTCGCCGGCCTCCCCCCGCCAGCACCAATCCAACCAAAGCTAGAAGGGACTTTGAAACATGACATCAAGAATGCTTTTGCGCATTGCCGGGAGTGCCGCAATGGCAGCGGCACTGTCAGCTTTGCCGGCGCTGGCGCAGGAGGCAGCTCCAGCTGCCGAGGCCGCGCCGACGCTCGACTCCGGCGACACCGCCTGGATGCTCACATCCACGGTCCTCGTCTTGATGATGACCATCCCGGGCCTCGCGCTCTTTTACGGCGGCATGGTGCGCAAGAAGAATGTGCTTGCCACGGTGATGCAGAGCTTCGCGACAGCCTGCCTTATGAGCGTGCTCTGGATGGTGATCGGCTACTCGCTCGCGTTCGGCGACGGCGGGACGTTCAACGCTTACGTCGGTGGGCTGGACAAGATGTTTCTCTCCCACCTGACCAAGGACGCGCTGTCGGGGACGATCCCCGAGTCGGTCTTCATGACCTTTCAGATGACATTCGCCATCATCACGCCAGCGCTCATTTGCGGCGCCGTCGCCGACAGAATGAAGTTCTCGAGCCTGCTGGTGTTCCTCGCCTTGTGGCTCATCTTCGTCTACGCGCCCGTATGCCACTGGGTCTGGGGCGGCGGCTTCCTCGGTGAGGACGGCGTCCTTGACTTCGCCGGCGGCACAGTCGTGCACATCAACTCTGGCATTGCCGGCCTTGTCTGCGCGCTGGTCCTCGGGCCGCGTATCGGCTACGGCACGGAAAACATGGCGCCGCACAACCTTGTGCTGACGGTGATCGGGGCGTCCCTGCTGTGGGTTGGCTGGTTTGGTTTCAACGCCGGTTCCGCAGCTGCTGCCGACGGGGGAGCGGGCATGGCGATGGCGGTGACTCAGATCGCGACGGCCGCAGCTGCGCTCGCGTGGATGTTCTCGGAATGGATCGTGCACCGCAAGCCGAGCGTGCTTGGCATCGCGTCGGGTGCTGTCGCTGGCCTCGTCGCGATCACACCGGCGGCTGGGTTCGTCGCTCCGATGGGTGGGCTGATAATCGGCATTGCCGCTGGAGTGCTCTGCTTCATCGCGTCAACGACGGTCAAGAGAGCGCTTGGCTACGATGACAGCCTCGATGTGTTTGGCATTCACGGCGTTGGCGGCATCGTTGGCGCCATCCTGACCGGCGTATTCGCGGTCGAGGCAATTGGCGGCACGCCTGGACTCCTCGAAGGGAATGCCGCGCAGGTTCCCCTGCAGATCTACGGCATCATCGCAACCATCGTCTGGTGCGCCGTAGCCACCTTCGTCATCCTCATGATTGTCAAGGCCATCATGGGGCTGCGGGTGGACAAGGCAGTCGAGATCGAGGGTCTCGACATCAATCTGCACGGCGAGGTGGTGCAGTAGCGCGCTGCTCGGCAGATTTCTCCACTCAACTACTCCCTAGACTGGACCGGCCCGGATTACCTCCGGGCCGCTTTTTCACTTGTCATCGAGGAGCCGAAGCACGAGACCACGGCGCAACGCGTACCGTCGTGCCAGGATGCAGCAACTTCAATATCCGAAGCAGATGAGCGCGCTTGAAGGCAATGCAACCGGCCGTCGGCTCGTAGCCGTCCCTGGCGACGTGCATGAACACGGCACTGCCCCTGCCCTGCACGCGCGGCCGCTCGTTATGATCGATCACGACGACAACATCATACAGGTGGTCTTCGCGCCACATTCGTTCGGCGCTGGCCGGGTAGGGGTGCTTGACGTACCGATTGTAGTTTCTGTCGCCGACCTGATCGCACCAACCGTCCTCAGGCCTCAGTGGCCGGAGGGGCACGCGAGTGGTCGGGCGCAGAAGACGATCTGGTCGGTAGAAGGCACGACGGACGACATAGGCACCGACGGGGGTGGCGCCATCTCCTTCGCGCTTGATCGTGCGCCGACCGGTCCGTCCCAGGGCGCACGGAAACCTCAGCCCGCCGATGCTCGCCCATCCGCGGGTGGAGCTCATGGACAGCGCGCGGATCTGAAGCTCGGCGGGCGCCTTGCGATGAATCTTACAGGGCAGCCGGGGCTTTACTCCGGACACTGTTTCGTCAGCCTCTCCAGTGATACATTCTTCAAAACATCCTAACATCCGGGGAGCGAGATCGAATGAGTGCGGCACGCAAGATTCTCATCGTCGACGACGACGAGGACCTTCGCGACACCCTGCGCGACCAGCTTACCCTTCACGACGAGTTCCAAGTCACCACGGTAGCTGACGCCACAAGCGGCATGGAAGCCGTCAAGAACAACCATTTCGACTTGATCATTCTGGACGTCGGCCTGCCGGACATGGATGGCCGTGAGGCCTGCAAGGCTTTGCGCAAGTCAGGCTTCAAGGCGCCGATCATCATGTTGACCGGCAATGCCTCGGACGCTGACACGATCCTGGGCCTCGATGCGGGCGCCAACGACTACGTCACGAAGCCCTTCAAGTTCGCCGTTCTGTTGGCGCGCATCCGGGCCCAGCTCCGTCAGCATGAGCAAAGTGAGGATGCCGTCTTCACCATAGGCAAGTACACCTTCAAGCCTGCCGCCAAGCTGCTCATCGACGAGAAGGGCTCAAAGATCCGCCTCACCGAGAAAGAGACCTCGATTCTCAAGTACCTCTACCGAGCCGGCGAAAAGGTCGTCACCCGCGACGTGCTGCTGCATGAGGTCTGGGGCTACAACGCCAACGTGACGACACATACACTCGAAACGCACATATATCGGTTGCGACAAAAGATCGAGCGCGATCCCTCGAAGGCCGAGCTGCTGGTCACTGAGACCGGCGGATACAAGCTGATTCCTTGAGGATCCGACAAGCCCTTGTGATTCCAGGAGAATGCTGACGGATGTGAGGCCGAATTGGCGCACTCTCCGCAGCTTCTCCACCCTTGCTCCACATCTCGCTTTACCCGCGCCACAGAATCACCTGTTCTCACCCGGCTGTTTTTCGCGGCACCCGTTCCTTGAAGGGGGCTCACTATAGTGCGCACACTGCATGGGGAGAGCAGTCATGGCGATCGAGTCGGTTTTCGACGCAGTGCGGCAGATTGCTCTGTTTCAGGGCCTTCAACCCTCTCAAATCAGCGAAATCGTACGGCGTTCCGAGCGGGTGCTGTTCAAGCCGGGTGACGCCATTATCCGGCAAGGTGAGACTGGGGACGGGGCTTACCTGATTATTTCTGGAACCGCGGTTCGCACGGCGGGGCCGGTCAATCGCGAGCCAGAAGAGCTAAGAGCCGGCACGCTCCTTGGTGAAATGGCTATGCTCGTGGAGACGGAGTTCTCATCAACTGTCGTATGCCGCGAGCAGGTCAAGGCTCTGAAGATCACGCGCAGCGGCCTCCTCGAGCAGATGAGCTCGGACCCTTCGCTTGCTGATCATATTTTGGAGAAGCTTGCTGAGCGCTTGAGGCAGCTTGCGAGCCAGCTCAGGCAGATCGAAAAAATCCTCTCGCCTATCGACGAGCCGGAGCGGCACCCGCCGCCCACCCTTCGCCTCATCGCTTTCGATTCGGGTGCTGAACAGGCTCTCACCTGAAAACCTAGCAGGCCGGGCTGCATTCGGATCAAGGCAACCGTAAACAACTAACGAACCGCGCCCGCAATCTGCACGTTCCTCCCGAGCACCTGAACAGATCAGGCCGCAACGTGGCTTAGCGCCAACCTAGG
Organism: Pseudomonadota bacterium; assembly: GCA_003242645.1. The sequence goes on along the minus strand of QGVC01000137.1, from coordinate 4,711 downwards.
ACAGCACTTGGAATCGGGAGAACGGAGAGGAGGCGATGACGGGATATAAGGTCGGCTATATTGTCGGCAGTCTGGCCAAGAATTCCATCAATCGAAAGCTCGCCAAGGCGCTGATCAAGCTTGCGCCCGAGCGGTTGGAGTTTTCGGAGATCCCGTTCAAAGACCTGCCGCTCTACAGCTACGACTATGACGAAAATTACCCTGAGGTTGCGCGGCAGTTCAAACAAGCGATCGAGCGCTCGGACGCCATCTTGTTCGTCACTCCCGAATACAACAGGTCAATTCCTGGCGCACTCAAGAATGCGATCGACTGGGCCACTCGGCCTTATGGCCAGAACTCCTTTACCCATAAGCCTTCGGGTGTGATTGGAACATCCCCTGGAGCTATCGGGACTGCCCTCGCGCAGCGGGATCTGCGCGCGATTCTGAGCTATTGCAATTCGCCTCATATGACGGCGCCCGAGGCATATATCCAGTTCAAGCCCGACCTTATTGCTGACGACGGCAAAGTCACCGTCGCCTCGACGGAGGAATTCCTGCGGAGTTTCATGCGGGAATTCGATGCATTCATTGAGAGGGTTCTTTCCGCAGCCCCGCGCAAGGCATAGCCGGGCGCGACAAGGTTTTCACCTTACGGAAGGTGTCTTTGTAAGGCTCAAGCCGAACTCTTCGCTCAAGGGCAAGACGCCATTCTACGCCACGAGCGAATTAGCGAAGCGGTGACTGGCGACCCCGGCAGGATTCGAACCTGCGACCCTCAGATTAGGAATCTGATGCTCTATCCTGCTGAGCTACGGGGCCCCACTTGCGAACGGCCGCGGACATTGCCGGCTGGCCAACCCAAGCATCAAGAACGACACTAACGCAGCGCCAGCTTGGAAGAAACCCGCGGGATGATAGGTGTGTAGGGCAGCTGGGGGCGACCTGCAAGCGGCAAAGGGGGTGCCGTGGTCGAAAGAGGGTTTGTTCGGCTCGCGAGCTGGCTCGGAATGTTGGCGCTGGCCGGCTTATCAGCTCAATCGGCTCTCGCAGACACACCCCTATGCGAGCTTGAGCTCGGCCCTGAGCGCGCCGTCGTGCGGGTGCTCGACGGAGAGACGCTTGCCCTAGACGACGGCTCTCAGGTGCGGCTGATCGGTGCGCTGGCGCCGCGCGCACTGGACGCCGGCGCAGACGAAGGAGCCTGGCCCCTCGCTGAAACAGCAAAGTCGGCATTGGAGATGCTGAGCCTGGGCCATTCGGTCGAGCTTGGGTTCGCCGGCCGGCGGACCGATCGATATGGCCGTCTGCTGGCGCAACTCTTCGTTCGCGCGGATGGCAAACGCATCTGGCTCCAAGGTGAGATGCTGCGGCAGGGGTATGCCCGAGCCTATGCGCTGCCCGGCAGCACAGATTGCCTGGAGGACCTCGTTGCTGCCGAGAAGCAAGCGCGTGAGGCGCGTTTGGGGCTCTGGGCACATGCGTCGTATCAGATACGACCAGCCGATCGGCACTGGGAGCTGCTCCGCTTTCGGAGCACGTATCAGCTCGTCGAAGGAGATGTCCTGGCCGCGGCGGATGTGCGAGGACGGGTTTATTTGAACTTTGGCAATAACTGGCGCGAGGACTTCACTGTCGTTGTGCAGCCATCGAACAGGCAGCAGTTCGCAAAGGCCGGGATGGATTTGCTTGCATTGAAGGGCCGCCGCGTGCTTGTCCGCGGTTGGATCGAGCGGCGCGGCGGCCCTCTAATCGAGATTTATCACCCTGCTCAGCTCGAGATTTTGCCCTGAACTCAGCGCTCAGCTCTGACCGCCTTCACTCTCCTCCGGCATATCGACAACGAGCCGGCCCCCTGCCACATCCACCTCCGGAACGAAATCACGCATGAAGGGGACCATCTCCGTCGTGCGTTTGCCCTCGAGCCGGATTTCCAGAATGTCCCCGGCACCGAAATTATGGACGGCGATCACCTCGCCCATCCGTTCGCCATTTGGCTTGAAGGCGCTGAGCCCAATAAGATCCGAGTGGTAATATTCCTCCTCCTTGGTTGGAGGGAGCCGATCGCGCTCGATATAGAGCTGAGTGCCGCGCAACGCCTCAGCGGCAGTGCGATCCTCAATGCCAGAGATGCGCGCGACCACACCTTTCGGCGTGACGCGAACCACCGTGATCTCGAACTGCCGTTGTCCAGACTCATCCTGAAGCGGACCGTAGGATGCAATGTCCTCCGGCGCTTCGGTGAAGCTGTGAATAAGCACGTGCCCCCGAATGCCGTGCGCGGCGCGGATTCGACCAAGCAGGATCCGCGCAGGAGCAGCGCCCATTCACCAGCTCCTTGAGGGAGTTCTGCGGCGTTACGCGCCAGCGGCTTCCTTCGCCTTCTCGGCCTCGGCAGCTTCGCGCTCGAGACGCTTCTTGCGCGGCCTACCCTTAATGGGATTGTTCTTCGGCTGCCGCTTGATGAGGCCCGCCGCATCAAAAAAACGCGCGACGCGATCCGTGGGCTGAGCGCCGACCGAGAGCCAGTGCTTGCAGCGCTCGATATCGAGCTTCACCCGATTGGGATCGTCCTTTTTCAGAAGAGGATTGTAGGTGCCAACCTGCTCGATGTACCGGCCATCGCGCGGCGCCGAGCTGTTGGCGACCACGATGTAATAGTACGGGCGCTTCTTTGCGCCACCACGAGCAAGGCGGATCTTTACAGCCATTATTCGTCTTCCTTCTCTTTCATCCGTGTTGGACACATTCGCATAAGCGAACGCGGAGCCAATAGGTTTGCGGGTAAGCACGCCGAGCCATTGCGAAAATGCTCAGCAGCCGTTCAAAGCACGATGCCATCAGAGCCTCTGCGCTCGGGATTAAGCGGTCTGCATGCGTGAGCACAACAGATGCGAATCCCGGCGACAAATGCCGCGATGACAGTTCGCAAGAAGGCTCGGGGCTACGGCAGATCATGGTGGTGTGACCCGAACCTACTTCTTCTTTCCCGGAAAACCGGGAAGCCCTGGAAGCTTGGGACCTGACCCGCCCAACCCCGGCAAGCCGCCGCCGAGGCCAGGCAGGCGCGGGAGGCCGCCAGGCGGCAGGCCCGGCAAACCTTTCGGCAACTCGCCGCGCTGCAGCTGCTCGACCATCTCGGGCGTCGGCTGAGGCATACCGACACCGCCGAACATGCGCGCGAACAGGCCCTTGTTCTTGCCCATGGCCTTCATCATGTCGGCCATCTGGCGGTGCATCTTCAGCAGGCGGTTGACCTCCTCAACCTTGGTGCCGGAGCCGGCCGCAATCCGCCGCTTACGCTTGCCGTCGATGATCTTCGGGTTGCGGCGCTCTTGCGGCGTCATGGACAAGATGATCGCGTGCTGCCGCTTCAAAATCTTGTCGTCGAGATTGGCCTCGGCGATCTGATTGCGGAGCTTGCCGATGCCGGGCAGCATCGCGAGCACGCCAGACATGCCGCCGATCTTCTGCATCTGCTTGATCTGCTCGGCGAGGTCCTCCAGGTCGAACTCGCCCTTCTTCATCTTCTGGGCGATCTTCTGCGCCTTTTCGGCGTCGATCGTCTGCGCGGCCTTCTCGACCAGGCTAACGATATCGCCCATCCCCAGGATGCGGTTGGCGATCCGCTCCGGGTGGAAGTCCTCAAGCGCGTCCCACTTCTCGCCGGTGCCGAGCAGCTTGATCGGCTTGCCGGTGACCGCACGCATGGAGAGCGCCGCACCGCCGCGGCCATCGCCGTCAATGCGGGTCAGCACGATGCCGGTGATGCCGACACGGTTATCGAAGGCCTTGGCCGTGTTGACGGCGTCCTGACCCGTCAGGCTGTCCGCAACGAGCAGCACTTCGTGCGGGTTGGTGGCGGCCTTGACCTCGGCCACCTCCAGCATCAGCGCCTCGTCCACGGTCGTGCGGCCCGCGGTGTCGAGCAGCACAACATCATATCCGCCGAGGCGGGCGGCATCGAGCGCGCGCCGCGCAATTTGCAGTGGCGTTTGGCCCGCGATGATCGGGAGCGTCGGCACGTCGATCTGCTCGCCGAGCACGCGCAGCTGCTCCTGCGCCGCCGGCCGCCGCGTGTCGAGCGAGGCCATCAGCACCCGCTTCTTGTCGCGGTTCTTCAGCCGATAGGCGATCTTGGCCGTAGTGGTCGTCTTACCGGAGCCCTGCAGACCGACCATCAGGATCGGAACAGGCGGTGGTGCAGCGACGTCGATGGGCTGGGAATCGGAGCCCAGCATGCGCACAAGCTCGTCGTGCACGATCTTGATGACCATCTGGCCAGGCGTGACGGATTTCACGACCTCCTGGCCGACGGCCTTCTCTTTCACTTTCTCGATGAAATCGCGCACGACCTCCAGCGCCACGTCCGCCTCGAGCAACGCGCGGCGCACCTCGCGCATGGCCTCGCTGACGTCGCTTTCGGTCAGCGCGCCACGCTTGGTGAGCTTTTCGAAGATGCCGGAGAGGCGGTCAGACAGGCTCTGGAACATTGCGACCCGTTTCAGCTGGCGAGGCGCCCACCATCAGGCGCCGGGGACCTTCATGGCCTGGTAATCGATCATCACGTGGTCCTGATACGCCTTGCGCTCGGTGAGCCGCTGATACCAGGCCTCGACGTTCGGAAGCCGCGGGCGCGGGATATCCAAGGTGAAGTAACGGTACATGAGGGAACCGCACCCAATGCCCGGGCCCGTAAGCGGTTCCCCCAGAAAATAGCCACGCCCTCAAG
>QGVC01000136.1 GCA_003242645.1 Pseudomonadota bacterium | reverse complement strand
CGACGTGATCACCGACATAACGCACCTTCTCCAGGGCGAGCGCCGGATGCGGCCCCACCCTCATCGGCGTGCCATCCTTCGAGTGGATCATCCACCCGCAGATCAGCCCACCGATCTTGTCGGCTGCGAGATCCTTGCCGGTGAAGACGGCGAGCACGCCGGGCGCGTTCAGAGCTGCGCTGGTATCAATGTTCTTGATGATCGCGTGCGCGTGGGGCGAGCGGACGAAATAGGCATAGACTTGGCCCGGCCGGCTGATGTCGTCGACGTACTGCCCGCTGCCCGTGATGAAGCGAAAGTCCTCGCGGCGCCGTACTGGAACGCCGATGCCCGTGCTGGTCATGGTGTCGTTCTCCTCCCGTGCGCCTTATTCCGCTGCCTGCCGGAACTCGCCCGCGCCCATGGCCGCGGCGCCTGCAGCAATGGCTTTGACGATGTTGTGGTAGCCCGTGCAGCGGCAGATGTTGCCTTCGAGCTCTTCGCGGATGGTCGCCTCGTCGAGTTGCGTGCCCTTGCGGTTCACGATGTCGATCGCGGCCATGATCATGCCGGGCGTGCAGTAGCCGCACTGCAGGGCGTGATACTCCCGGAAGGCTTCCTGCATCGGATGGAGCTGCCCGTCCTTCGCAAGCCCTTCGATCGTGAGGACTTCGGACCCGTCGCAGGAGACGGCAAGCGTGGTGCAGGACTTCACCGCGCGGCCGTCGACATGCACGACGCAAGCCCCGCACTGGCTCGTGTCGCAGCCGACGTGCGTGCCCGTCAAACGCAGATGCTCTCGCAGGAACTGGACGAGGAGAGTGCGCGGCTCAACCTCAGCCGTCACACTTTTGCCGTTCACGATCATCGTGACTTGGGTCATGCATTTCCTCCCACATGCCTCGCTGAGTCTCGATCAGCGAGACCAAAAGCTCGACGCAGCCGAAAAAACTCAAGCGCTATAGGCATGTCACACCGCAGCTGCTCAGCGTGACAGGCGCTGCTTGCCGACCACTAGGATTGTATCATGTTCTGGTGTTCCGCAAGCTTTACCGGCGGCAGATACCTAGACAACGCAAGGCTTTCCCAAAATGAAAAAACGCAGGCGTTAGGCCCGCGTTGTGATGTCTCCAGAAATGCGAAGGGCCGCTACCGCGGCCCTTTTCACTTGAGATTTGCCTCTACCCGGGAGCCGGGAGCGGGCACCGCTCCCGCGATGCTCCGCTCCACTTTGGCGCTCTGGGCTTGTGGCGCCAATCTCAAGCGGCCTGTGGTGCTAAGGCCGGCAATTTCTTATCCTCCCAACTTTCAGGAATTGTTCGCAACGCTATACCCATATATCGCGTCTTATTTCCGGCCTTTTGTCGTTCTATGCCCATTTCTTCGAGACAATCTCGGTAGAAGATGGGTTGTGCCAGCGGCTCCTTACCGAGTTGTGCGCACCAATCGAGGTAGTCCTCGTACAGTTCAGGTGGCGTAACGCTTGAGTTTGGTTTCCTGACAACCCTCTCCTTGAAATACCGCTGCACATCCGACTCTGGCGGCATGAGCTTCGTAACAGTCTTGTTGTCGTTGGCACTGACCTGAGCCGTGTTGACGACCTCCACGCTTGCAACCGGCACGGCCAGCTCGGTGGGCTCGTTTTGGGTGCGAGCGACCGTCGCGATGGCCGGCGCTTTCGGAGCGTACCGATCATCAATGCGCCACTGGCTGAACGCGATATACATGCCGAAGCCGGAGCCAACCTCGAGCAGCAGAGCGATGAAGATGGTCAGTGCGGTCTGCATGTCCTCCACGGTGGTGGACGGCATGAAGATGCCAGCCAACTTCGTGAGAACAGCAGCCTGCGGATCAGCCTCGGCCATCACACTGCCAGAGTCGATCTTGGCGAGCTCGGCCTGAATTTCGGCGATGCGCGCCTCAAGCTTCTGGGCTTGCTCGGCGGAAGCCAACTCAGCAACGAGACCGTTGTACTGACCGCAGAACGTCCGGCCTTTCGGCCCGGTGACCTTCGTGCAGCCTTCGGTCCACTGCCACTCGCGACTGTTCTTCAAAGTATCGATTTCACTCTGAACCGCGGCCGCGGGACGATGCTGCGGCACCCAGCTCAGCTGCTCCTTGGCGCGCTCCAAGTCGGCACGCAGGTCCTTGTAGGACTGCGCCTCGACAGCGCGCTGACCAGCGGTATCCATCCTGTTCAGCGCCGCATGGCCAAGAGCAGAGGTAAGGGAGTAGGCGGTGACGACCACCCACACCATGGCGGAAGCGGCCGCTTGCGACCACATCCTGTTTCTGACTGCGGCGAAGAAGAAGAACGGCACAAGCGCCTTAAGGCAGTCCGCCGCCGCGCTCGCCGCTCCATAGATCAGGCCATCGAACTCGGTCTTGCCGAGCGAGTAGCCAAATCTCCAGTTCATAGCAGCCGACACGGCGAGTAGTACGCCGGCCGCTAGAACGCCTATCACGCCCAGAGCATGTCTCATTGCATTGCCCTCTTCGAAGTCGTCTGGAGCCCCGTACGCGCACCTCAGGGCGTGGCTCCGCTGCTGTGAGGAGTGCTTGCGACCCAGTTCAGCGTTCAAAAGCCGGAGCCGCTAACCGGCACATGAGAACGACCCCGCTATCTCGCCGTTGAGCACTGACTCCTGAGCAGGGAGTCCCGGCAAGGCCTGGATCGCACGCATGGAACGTTCTGGAACGCGGATGCCGCCGAGTTTTCAACAGTCGATCATCGCCGCTCAATTCTCGACTGTGCATATCTCGAAGCGGCAGAAGCAAAACGAGCGACGCAATACGGACAGAATCCCCCTCGCGCGGAAACCTAAGCGATTCGAAAGGGTTTGTTAAACTTTCCGCGGCCGCTTTCTCATTCGGCGTGCCAGTTCCTTGCGGAAGCGTGGTGATCTCTACCCAGACGTTATCCCCAACGGTCTTCGGAAGTTATCCACTTTCGCTGCGAGCAGCATGCACGAGATATCCACAGGTGGTGCCAGATGATGGCGCGCGTGATCGTCATCGGTCCCGAGAGAGGCTGCTCGGGCGCGGCAATTGGGGCGTGCGGTCAAAACGACGTGAGAAGCGTGGAACCAAGACGATCAACGCTTGGTTTTCCGTCGTCCGCAACCTAACTAATCGAGCACGTCCGGAGCATGTCGAACGGTTTCAGCTGGGCCCCGAAGAAGGTCCAGTTGCGAGTCAAGGTCGCGTTGAGGGTCGCTGTGGTTCGTCTGTGGGTGGGGTTGATCTTCCTGCTTTCCGGTGCCGCGTTCGCCTACGTTAACCTGCAGCCTCCGACACGACCCACGAATATCGAGACGGCGCTTCTCGCTGGTCACGAGAAATCTTCGACGCGTCGGACTGTATCTGCCTCAAGGACAGCGGATGGGCGCTTGGACGGCAGCGCCATTGTCGTCAGCAGCCTGGGCGGCCAGACGTTAAACGACGGAGATCGGGTCGTCGATCGATTGAGCGGTCCCGACCTTGTTCGTGCCGTACAGGAAGAATTGCGGCGGGTCGGCTGCTACAGCGGAGCCATCGATGGCCGGTGGGGACCCAGGTCGCGCGCGGCCATTAGCAGCTTCCTCGAGCGTGCCAACGCGATGCTTCCGGCAGAAAAGCCGGATTATGCCCATCTGCGTTTGTTGCGGACCTTCGAGGGACGAGCCTGCGGGACGTGTCCTGTTGGCCAAACGTACAGAAACGGCCGCTGCATCCCGAGCGATATGTTGGCCTACCAGCCTTTGACCGGCGAGAGCGAGGACTTCCGGCCGAGGCCCGCGCCCTTGCCTGGCCGTATGTCGGTTGGCGCGCATGTCGGTGGAAGCGAAAGCGAGCCCCGCGTGCGGACTTATAGACGAAGTGAGAGTCGACGTGTCGTCGAGCGTTCGTCGGGCGGCTCGCGTTCGTCCGGTTCGTCCGGCCGGAGACACTGGACCGAGACGATCTTCGACAATATCGCCAATCGATAGAGCCGCACGGCTGGGCGGAAGTTAGAGAGGGCGCCCGATGCTGCTGTAGTTGAAGCCGGCAGCGATGGCATCGCGCGGCTGGTAGATGTTTCTGAGGTCAACCAGCACATCCCCCCGCATGACGCGTTTTGCAGCCTTCAAATTGAGTGCGCGGAACTCGTTCCACTCCGTCATAACCACGAGAATGTCGGCGCCGGTTGCGGCTTCCAGTGAGCTGCCGCACCAGATGACGCCCGGCAAAAGCTCTTCGCCGTACTTGCGTCCCTGCGGGTCATAGACCCGAACGGTCGCGCCCCGTTCTTGCAGCATCGGAATGACCACAAGGCTGGGGGCCTCCCGCATGTCGTCCGTATTCGGCTTGAACGTGACGCCGAGGACAGCGACCGTCTTGTTGCGAACAGAGCCGCCGGCCGCGCGCTCGATGCGGCTCGCCATCGAGATTTTGCGCTCATCGTTGATCCGCTGCACCTGCTCGACGAGCGACAGTGGCGAGCGCGCCTCGCGGGCGGTGCGGATGAGGGCGGATACGTCCTTCGGGAAGCATGAGCCGCCGTAACCCGGGCCAGGGTGGAGGAACTTCTCGCCGATGCGCTGGTCCTTGCCGATGGCGCTGGCAACCTCCTGGACGTTGGCGCCCACTTCCTCGCAAAGGTCGGCGATCTCGTTGATGAAGCTGATCTTCATCGCGAGGAAGGCGTTAGCTGCGTACTTTGCAAGTTCCGCCGACTCCGGGCTCACAAACATGATCGGCGCGTTGCGCAGCGCGAGAGGCTTGTAGACCCGCTCCATAATCTCCCGCGCGCGGGGATCATCGCAGCCGACGAGCACGCGATCAGGGTGCGTAAAGTCGTGGATCGCCGAGCCTTCGCGCAAGAACTCCGGATTTGAACAGACGGCAAAATCGGCGTCGGGCCGCAGCTCTCTCAGCCGGCGCGCAATCTCCCGGCTGGTGCCAACGGGGACGGTCGACTTGGTGGTGATGACGGTAAACCGCGTGAGATGAGGGGCAAGTTCGGCGACCGCCGCATATACGTAGGACAGGTCGGCGTGGCCATCGCCCCGTCTCATCGGCGTACCAACGGCTAGAAAGATCAGATCGGCTGATTGAATGGCCGGTCCAAGATCACACGAGAAGGTCAGGCGCTTGGCCGCCAGATTGCGCTCGAGCAGATCATCGAGGCCGGGCTCATAAATGGGAACTTCGCCGCGCTGGAGCTTCTCGATCCTCGCGCGGTCCTTGTCTATGCACGTGACGGTCCAGCCGAACTCGGAAAAACAGGCGGCGGAAACAAGGCCCACGTAACCGGCGCCGATCATGCAAATGTTCAAGGCTGTCCCTCGCGAGCGGGTGGTTGGACCGTAGCTTCAACGGAAGCGTGGTCTGCCGGGCTAGAAGAAATTTCTGGCGGCTTCAAGTTGGTCTTTCGCGATTTGTTGAAATCGGGCAAACACGAAACTGAACGTCCACTCTAACGGCGCAGGCAGTCCGCCGGGCATAAGGCACGAAGGCATCGGATGACCCTTTCCTGGAAAGATGGCCGCGTAGTTTCGGTTGGCGAGTGCATGGTGGAGCTGGCTCGGGAGCCTGACGGCCGATTTGGCCTCAAGTACGGTGGGGACACCTTCAATACGGCCGCCTACCTTGCGCGAGCGGGAATGCAAGTTGCTTATGCCACGGCACTCGGAGATGATCCCTACAGTGCTGGCATCCGGAACCTGGCGGTGGAGGAGGGCGTCGGCACCGATCTTGTCCTCACGGTTCCCGGCCGTCTTCCCGGGCTTTATCTCATCGAGACATCGCCGGAAGGAGAGCGGACCTTTTATTACTGGCGCGACCGGGCGCCCGCGCGAGAGCTGTTCGAGCTGCCGGATGCGGGCCGCGTTGTCGACGCCCTGAAGCAGGCCGCGTTGATCTACTTCTCGGGCATTACGTTATCGCTCTACAGCGCCGGCGGATTGGATCTGTTTGAAGCCGCGCTCAAGGCCGCCAAGCAATCGGGCGCCCTTGTCGCCATGGACAGCAACTACCGCCCGCGCGGTTGGGGCGGGGACACGGCCAGGGCACAGCGCTCCTTCGAGCGCTTTTGGCGTATTGCGGATATCGCGCTGCCGACTTTTGACGACGAGCAGGCGTTGTGGGGCGATGCCGACGTTCAAGCGACGGTCCGTCGTTTGCAGGCTCTCGGCGTGACGGAGATCGTGATCAAGCTCGGAGAGCAGGGCGCGTACGTCACCGAAAACGGATCCGGGCGAATTGTGCCAGCCGAGAGCGGCGTGAAGCCGGTCGACACGACCGCGGCGGGCGATTCATTCAACGCCGGATATTTGGTGGCACGGCGGTCTGGCGCCGGGCTAGCGGACGCAGCCCGGCTCGGAAACAGGCTCGCGGCTGTCGTCATTCAGCATCGCGGCGCCATCGTGCCGAAAGCAGCCACGGCGCCGGTGTTGGGAGCGACGTGATCTTAGTCAAAACCGCAGGGCCGCGGCTTCGCGCGCGAGTTGGGTGATCCTGTCCCAGTCCCCCGCCTTGATGGCGTTGGCCGGTGCCACCCACGAGCCGCCGACCGACACGACATTGGGCAGCTCTAGATATTTCCGTGCCTTTTCGAGATCGATTCCGCCCGTCGGACAGAACTTGATGTCGGATAGCGGCGCAGCCAGGGCTTTCAGCGTGGCCACGCCACCATGCGGTTCCGCCGGAAAAAACTTGAGCACGTGATAGCCGAGATCGACGAGCGCCATGGCCTCCGAAGGCGTTGCGGCGCCAGGCAGAAACGGCACCGACCATCCGTCGGCTGTTTGCACGAGCCGCGGCGTCATTCCCGGCGAAACCAAGAAGCGCGCGCCCGCAGCAATGGCGCTGTGACCCTGATCGGGCGTGCGCACTGTGCCAGCCCCTACCAGGACTCCACGGACTTCTTGCGAGATACGGCGGAGGGCTTCGAGACTGGCCTCTGTCCGCAGCGTCACCTCCAGGATGCGCAGTCCGCCGGCCACAAGGGCCTTCGCCAGCGGAACCGCGCTTTCGACGGAGTCGATGGTGAGCACCGGAACGACAGGAACGGTGCGAAGCTCTTCGGCCAGTCGCGGGTTAAGCTTGTGCTGCATGCTTACTGCCTTCGCGAAAAATGGGACGCTGCCGATTTCGTCAGCTATTCGTGGCCGGCTGTCGGGTTTGTTCTGCAATCCATTTCAGGAATTCCGGCGAGCCGGACACAACGGGCAGCGTCAGAAACGCCGGGTTCGTATACGGATGTTGCCGCTTCGCCTCCGCGATGGCCGCATCCGCGATGGCCGCGCGGGTCTTGATGATCATTACCACCTCGCTGTCCCGCTGGCGTTTACCTTCCCAGATGTAAATCGAGGTCATGCCCGGCCAGAATTGACACAGGGAGCCAAGCCCTGATCTACGAGCCGCGTCCCGACCTCCTCGGCGGATTCAAAGGTCGGGAATGTCGCGTAGATGAGAACGGCCTTGTCGTTTTCCTGCACTTGAGCGAGCCTCCTCGAGCCGGCCATCCGCCGGCTTACCTAACGACCTCGATCAGCATGCCAAAGTCGAAAACGAAATTCGAGAAGATCGCTTTCGTTGCAAGCGACAACCCGGAAGCACAGCAGGCTTTGGCGCGGCTGACGGAGCTATACGGCAACGTGCCCCCGGAAACGGCGGACGCGATCGTAGCGCTGGGCGGCGACGGGCTGATGCTGCAGACGCTGCACAGGTTCATGAACGACCGCATTCCCATCTACGGAATGAACCGTGGTTCGGTTGGGTTCCTCATGAACGAGTACCGGGAGGACGGTCTCATCGAGCGGTTGGAGGGAGCCGAGATCACCTGCATACACCCCCTCAAGATGCGGGCGCGCGACATCCAAGGCGTGGTCCACGAGGAGCTGGCGATCAACGAGGTCTCGCTCTTCCGGCAGACCTACCAGGCAGCCAAGCTCCGCATCCTCATCGACGGCAAGGTGCGGATGGAGGAGCTCATCTGCGATGGCGTGCTTGTGGCCACGCCGGCGGGCTCGACGGCCTACAATCTTTCCGCCCACGGCCCGATCCTGCCCATCAATGCCCCGCTCCTCGCACTGACGCCCATCAGCCCGTTTCGCCCCAGGCGCTGGCGCGGCGCGCTGCTCCCCAATGTGGCCAAGATCCGGATCGACGTGCTGGAGCCGGACAAGCGCCCCGTGAGCGCGGTCGCCGACCACTTCGAGACACGCTCTGTCGTCAGCGTCGAGGTCGAGGAGGAGCGCTCCATCGATCTCTTCATGATGTTCGACCCTGGCCACAATCTCGACGAGCGTATCCTGTCAGAACAGTTCGGCTACTGAATCCCTAGTCCAATCACGTCGGTGCAAGGAGGAAAGACCGTGCGGGGCCTGTACTACGAGGAGTTCGAGGTCGGCCACGTGTTCGAGCATGCCGTCGGGCGGACCGTGACCGAGATGGACAACATGCTTTTCTCGTGTCTCACCCTCAACCCGCAGCCTCTCCATATCGATCACGCTTTCGCGGCGCAGACGGAGTGGGGGAAGCCGCTGGTGAACAGCCTGTTCACGCTGGGTCTGATGATCGGAATTTCCGTGTCCGACACGACGCTGGGCACGACGATCGCCAACCTCGGCATGACGGACGTGAAGTTCGGAAAGCCGGTGTTCCATGGCGACACGATCAGGGTGAAGACCGAGGTCGTGTCCAAGCGCGAGAGCCGTTCCCGGCCGGATGCCGGTATCGTCGAATTCCACCACCGCGCTTATAACC
>QGVC01000135.1 GCA_003242645.1 Pseudomonadota bacterium | reverse complement strand
CTGCTATACCGCTATGGACCAAGCCGGGAAGCCGCTGCCCCACGTCACCCACCGCCATTCAGCGGCTTCCCGGCTTGGTCCATAGCGGTATAGCAGCGCAAGCCCAATGAGAAGGAAGGCGAGTAAGACCGGCCAGCGAAGCAACGAGACGATCCAACCGGCCACGCTTTCCAACCCGACAAATGCGAAAACGGCGGGCATGACGACAATGGCGCCGAGGGCCAGAATTATGAAAAGAATGCCGCCGAGGGTGAAAAGCAAAGCCTGAAAGTTGTATTGGACAAAGCTCCGGCGCTCGGTTTCTCCATAAACCGCATTCAGCGCATCAAACATCGATTTCACACCGGCGTTGGCACTCCACAACGAGACGATGAGGCCGATCGCGAAGTAGACCCCCAGCCTGCTGCCGCCTTGTGCCTGGATGTGCGTGATTTGGTCCCCGATGATCTGTATCGCGTCTTCCGGGAGCACCCCTTCCAAGTTTGAAAGCTGCTGCTTGATGGTGTCCGGATCGGCAAAAAGTCCGTAAAGCGAGACAAGCGCCGCAATGGCCGGGAAAAGGGCTAGTAGCCCGTAGTAGGTGACGCCGGCGGCGATTAGCATCACGCGGTCGTTTTGAAAGCGTTCATAAACCCGCCACAAGACATCCTTCCAGCCGGCAGCCGGAATCTCCGAGGGGCTTTGCGCTTCGCGACCGCGCCCCGGGGCTTTATCGCGGTTCGGCTGATGACCGGGTGAAGGCGGGCTCACTTGGCCGATTTCCTCCTCCTTACTCCCGTCGAGCCGCCGACGCAGGGCCATCGCGCCAAGCATCGCGAGCCCAAGCGCGAGAGAACGGCTCCGCCGGGTCTTCTCCCGCCGCTGGGACGATGCCAGAGATGTCTGCTCGCTCGCTACCATCTCGTCCCCGAACGCGCGGGATCCGGCCGCTGTTCCCTTTGCCGCCGCAATCCGCCTTGCAATCGGGCCAAAGTCTGGCTAAATGCGGCGCATTCCACACGCGGATCATCGCGCTGCGGCGGATTGAAAGCCCCGCCGTCGGCGCTCCGGTGCGTACATCAGCTCGAGCGAAGTTGATTGCGGTTCACGGTCCGCGGAGGTCTAACCGGAGAACGAGAGAGACGATGCTGCCAACATTCACCATGCGCCAGCTGCTGGAGGCTGGCGTGCATTTCGGTCACCAGACCCATCGCTGGAACCCGAAGATGCGCCCATACATCTTCGGCGTCCGCAACAACATCCATATCATCGACCTGACCCAGACGGTGCCGCTGCTGCACCAGGCGCTGGTCAAGATTTCCGATACCGTCGCCGAAGGCGGTCGCGTTCTGTTCGTCGGCACGAAGCGCCAGGCCGCCGAGGCCATCGCCGAGGCCGCCAAGCGGTCAGCGCAGTACTACATCAACCACCGCTGGCTCGGCGGCACCTTGACCAACTGGAAGACGATCTCCCAGTCGATCCGTCGTCTTCGTCAGCTGGATGAGATCCTCGCCGATCCGGTGGGCCGCACCAAGAAGGAGGTGCTGTACCTCACGCGCGAGCGCGACAAGCTCAACCAGGCGCTCGGCGGCATCAAGGAGATGGGCGGTACGCCGGACCTCCTGTTCGTCATCGACACGAACAAGGAAGCGATCGCCGTCAAGGAGGCCCAGAAGCTCGGGATCCCCATCGTCGCCGTTGTTGATACGAACTGCGATCCGGATGGCATTGACTTCCCGATCCCCGGCAACGACGACGCCGGCCGTGCCATCACGCTCTACTGCGATCTTGCGGCGCGGGCGGCCATCGACGGCATCCAGCGGGCCCAGGCGGCTGCCGGCATCGACATCGGTGAGGCCGTCACTCCGCCTGAGGAGGAGCTGCCGTTTGTCTTCAAGGGTATCGAGGCGCCGCGGGGCGAGCCCGACGATCTCAAGCGGATTCACAACATCACCGCCAAGCTCGAGCAACGGCTCAATGACCTGGGCGTTTTCCATTTCTGGCAAATCGCCGATCTCGATCCCGACAGCGTGAAGGCGCTCGACCGGCAGCTCAAGCTGAACGGCCAGATCGAGAAGGAAGACTGGATCGGCCAGGCGAAGAAGTTGGTGGAGGCTGCCGCAGCCTGAGGCGCGCGGCAGCCTGATCTGACGGTATTCCCGGCAGGTGCTCAATCAGGGTCCTGCCAGTTCAATCGCGGGCGCCAACGGCCCGCCAACCCGAGAGGGTGACGATGACGCAAATTTCTGCCGCGATGGTGAAAGAGCTCCGCGACAAGACCGGCGCGGGCATGATGGATTGCAAGCAGGCACTGATTGAGAACAACGGAGACATTGAGGCGTCCATCGACTGGCTGCGCAAGAAGGGGCTTTCCAAGGCAGCCAAGAAGGCGGGCCGTGTCGCCGCCGAGGGGCTGATCGGCGTTGCCGTCGAGGGCCGGAAGGGCGCGGTGGTCGAGGTCAATTCGGAAACGGACTTCGTGGCCCGAAACGCCCAGTTCCAGGAGATGGTGCGAGAGATTTCGAAGCTCGCCCTCCAAGCCGATGGCGACCTTGCCCGTCTGCTGGCGATGCCGTTTCCTGGCAAGACGGTTTCCGTCGAAGACCACGTGAAGGAGATGATCGCCACCATCGGCGAGAACATGGGTGTGCGCCGCACGGCGACGCTCGAGGCGGGTGCTGACGGCGTGCTCGTCGAATATGTGCACAACCGCGTCGCTGAGGGCATGGGCAAGATCGGTGTGCTGGTGGCGCTGGAGAGCACCGGCGACAAGGCGAAGCTCGCCGAGTTCGGCCGCCAGATTGCGATGCACGTCGCTGCGGCGGCACCACTGGCCGTTTCCGCCGAGGATCTCGACCCAGCGGTGATCGAGCGCGAGCGCAAGATCTACGAGGAGCAGGCGGCTGCTTCCGGTAAGCCGGCTGACATCGTTGCCAAGATGGCCGAGGGCCGGCTCCGCAAGGAGTTCTTCCAGCAGGTCGTCCTCTTGCAGCAGACCTTCGTGATCGACGGCAAGTCCACGGTCGAGCAGGCTGTGAAGGAAGCCGAACGCACGGTGGGCGCGCCGATCAAGATCACTGGCTTCGTGCGCTACGCGCTCGGTGAGGGCATCGAGCGGAAGGAAACGGACTTTGCTGCTGAGGTTGCCGCCGCCGTGAGCGGCACGCGGTAAGGCGCTCCTTCTGTCAAGGGACTAGACCTAACGATATTTGAAACCGCGCCTCTATTCGGACAACGGATTAGGGGCGCGGTTTTCATTGATCAGCCGTTCACTGCGAATTGGCTGTCCAGCACGCTCCAATCGCAGCTCTCCAATCCGCAGGCTGTTTGGCTTCGCCAATCAGTTCGAAATTCCAGCCGCGCCATCTTGTGCTCCACCGACGGACAGGTGAAGATCCCGCCAAGTCAGGCTGGTGATCAAGTCAGAGCACAGACGATGTTCACTCTCTATTACGCACCTAATACCTGCGCACTCGCCACCCACATTGCCCTGCTCGATGCGGGAGCCAAGTACGAGCTGAAGCGGGTCGATTTCAGCAAGTCGGAGCAGCAGTCGCCTGAGTATCTGGCGATCAATCCCAAAGGGCGAGTTCCGGCCATGGTGACGCCGCGCGGCATCCTCACCGAGACGCCTGCCCTGCTCGTTTTCGTCGCCCAGAGCTTTCCCGAAGCGAAGCTCGCTCCGCTAGACGATCCATTTGCTTTTGCGAAGCTGCAGGAGTTCAACAGCTATCTCTGCTCGACCGTCCACGTCGCTCACGCCCACAGGGTCCGCGGCTATCGGTGGGCAGACGACCCGGCGGCCATCGAGGCGATGAAGAAGAAGGTGCCTCAGTCGGTCGGCGCCTGCTTCGAGCTGATCGAGCGCGAGTTCCTGAAAGGTCCTTGGGTCATGGGCGACACATACACCGTCGCCGATCCTTACCTGTTCACGATCGCCCAGTGGCTGGAGGCCGACGGGGTCGACACATCGCGGCTCCCTCGTGTCATGGAGCATCGCGCCCGAATGATGGAGCGGCCGAATGTGAAACGGGCGCTTGAGGAGGAGCGCGCCTGAAAAGGCGAGCTCCGGCCCAGCCTCTTCATCGCTGGTTCGGCATCCGCGGCAGGAGAATGGTCAGCAGCCCCAACGCCGGTAGCCAGGCGCAGAGCTTGAACACTTCGATGATGCCGATCTTGTCGGCAAGAACGCCGAGGGCTGCGACCGCCAAACCGCCCAGGCCGAAGGCCAGGCCGTAATACAGCCCACCAACCAATCCTACGCGGTGCGGAACGAGGTCAATCGCGTAGATGAGGATGGCGGCGAAGGCGCTCGACATGATGAAGCTGATGATGGCGCTGAGCACGCCGGTCCAGAACAGGTTTGCGAACGGCAGGAGCAGAGTGAACGGCAGTGCGCCGAGGATCGAGATCCAGATCATGCGATAGCGGCCGATCCTGTCCCCGATGATGCCGCCGATTACGACGCCGATCGCACCGACGCCAAGGAAGATGAACAGCATGATCTGAGAAAGCTGCACCTCTACCCCGAACTGCTCCATCAGGTAGAAGGTGTAGAAGGACTTGAAGGCTGCGGTGTAGGCGTTCTTCGACAGCACGAGCAGCATCAGCACCGCCATCGCCAGCAGTATGCGCCCGGTGCTCAGGTTCGGTCTGGCTGTGGCGCCGGATTGCGCTTTCCCGGCCGCAACCTGCGAGCGGCGCATTACCGCGTAACGCGCGCCCGTCCATGCCATCAGGACCATCGCCACAAGTGCGACCATGGACAGCCATGCGAGGCTGACCTGCCCGCGCGGAACCACGATCATCGCCGCGAGCAGCGGCCCGATCGCGTAACCGGCCTGCCCGCCGATCTGGAAGACCCCCTGCGCGAAACCGTGCTCGCCGGCTGCCGCATGGCGCGCCATACGCGTTGCCTCTGGGTGAAAGACAGCCGATCCAAGCCCGACCATCGCGGCGGAAACGACCAGCATCGTGTAGCTGCCAGCGAACGCCAGCCCCAGCAGGCCCATGAGCGTTGCGCCCATGCCGGCGACCATTGCATACGGCCACGGCCTTTTGTCGGTGATGAACCCGAACACGGGCTGCAGCAGGGAGGCGGTCACCTGGAAGGCGAGCGTGATCAACCCGATCTGCGCGAAATCCAGCAAGTACGCCTCCTTGAACAGAGGGTACAGCGCCGGAATCATCGATTGGAGCAGGTCGTTGAGGAGATGCGCCCCGCTCAGTGCTAGCAAAATCGGCATAAGCGGGCGCTGAGTGGTCGTTGGGGCGAGCGTCGTCATTCCGCGAACATTGGGCATCGGCTGAGAGCACGTCAACTGGCCGTATGGCCCCGCATAACTGCTCCTCGCGCTCTGCATTGGCGACGTGCAAGTCCCAGCCGCCGAGCGCATCAGACCGACGAGGAGCGAAGGTATCGTAACCAGGTATAAGCACCCCAGCTGCTTTATCGTTTGCAAACGGGCGAAGCCTGCAGCTCCTCGGAATTTCCTGGTAATCTGCAGAACGCTCGGCCGTCTGAAGCGGGGGCTTGGCCGCGGCCTAGAGGCTTCATTGCACCAGGAGCTCGATATGCACGCCTTCATCTGCACAGCCTGCGGCACCCAATATCCGCCGTCGCAAACGCCCCCGGCGCAGTGCCCGATCTGCGAGGACGAAAGGCAGTACGTTCCACAAACGGGACAATCCTGGACCACCCAGGAAAAGCTGGCTCTTGGCCACCAGAACGCATGGCTCGAGTACGAGCCGGGTATTCTCGGGATCGCCACACGCCCGCGCTTCGCGATCGGGCAGCGTGCAGTGTTGCTCCTTACGGACCACGGAAATGTGCTGTGGGATTGCATCTCGATGCTCGATGCCGCGACCGTCACACTGATCAAAGCCTTGGGCGGCATCCAGGCCATGGCGATCTCGCATCCCCATTTCCATACGAGCATGACGGATTGGAGTCGCGCTTTCGATGTTCCGGTCCACATTCACGCCGACAATCGGGACTGGATCATGCGCTCCGACGCGAAGATCGAGCTGTGGGAAGGCGAAACCCTTGAGCTGCTTCCGGACGTCACGTTGATCCGGGGCGGGGGCCACTTCCCCGGATCGAGCATGCTGCATTGGTCGAAGGGCGCGGGTGGCAGAGGTCTGCTGTGTGCTTCCGATACGGCTTTCGTGGTGCCGGATCAGAAACACGTCTCTTTCATGTGGAGCTATCCCAACCTGGTGCCGCTTTCGGCGCGGGAGGTGAAAGCTATCGCCGATGCTCTGGCGCCGTTCGAGTTCGACATGATGCTCGGCAACTTCTTCGAGAGCGTGATCCGCACCGGAGCGAAGCAGGCCGTTGAGAGATCTGTCGCGCGTTACCTGTCAGCCATTGGCGCGGCCGGGCCTCACTAGCGCGACTGTTGCGACCGAGGTGAAGTGCGGGCTATCACGCCCGGTGCCCTCCCTCTCGTCAGCTGACGAACCCTGAATATCTCTTGTTGTCACGCGCTGGATGGGCCGGTATACCTAACATCCCAATGATGGGATGTTAGGTGCTCATGAGCGCTCCCGACCTGAGCCGAAGCCCTATTCCGCTCTACCTGCAGCTCGCCACCTTGATGCGACGCCGCATCAGCGTGGGTGAGTGGCCGAAGGGGACGCGGCTTCCGGCGATCGAGGAGCTGATGAAGGAATTCGGGGTTGCCCGTGTAACCATCAGCCAAGCGCTGGCGGAGCTCGAGCGGGAAAACCTCATCGTTAGAAAGCAGGGCCGGGGAACCTTTGTCACTGGCTCCGCCGAAGAGCGGCATTGGCTGGCGCTCGCGACCAGTTGGGATGCGCTGATGCGCATGATCGAAGGCACCCGCCCTCACCTTCTGCATTTGGCCGACAGCGTGCGTTTGCCGCGGATCTCAAATCAAGAGGGGCACCCTGCGCCGGCTTACCGGTACATGAAGCGCCTCCACGTCAAGAACGACGTTCCCTACTGCCTTATCGAAATCTACCTTGACCAACGCATTTTCGACCGCGCGCCTGAGCGGTGTCGCACCGAGACCGTGCTGCCGCTGATATCGGAAATGCCCGATGTCAAAATCGCGCGTGCGCAGCAGACGCTTACGATCGGCAGTGCAGATCCCGAAATCGCTGAAAAGCTGCAGATCCCCATCAACTCGCCGACTGCAGAGGTTCATCGATTCATCGCCGACGACACTGGCTGCGTTATCTACGTGGCCGAGATCGTTTATCGCGGCGACTTCATCCGCCTGGACATTGATTTGTTGGGTGGCAGAGCGCAGCCGACCATGGCAGAGATTCAGCACCAAGGAGGGATTAGAACAATATGATTACGCGTCTATTCAGCGTTATTGCCGCGGCGATCGCAGCCGCCGGCGCGTTGGTCAGCTCCGCGTTTGCGGCTGATTGGCCGACGAAGGACGTTACTTACATCATTCCGTTCAACGCCGGTGGCGAGTCAGACGTCACAGCGCGGCTGCAGGAGCCCAAGTTCAAGGAGCTCACCGGCCATGGCTTCGTCATCCAATACAAGCCAGGTGCCGGTGGTGCCATGGCGTGGTCGCAGCTCAACAGCCTGCCCGGTGATGGCTACACCATCATGGGCTTCAACCTGCCCCACCTCTTTCTCCAGCCGATGACCGGCAAGGTCGGATACAAGACGGAGGACATCACCATCGTCTCAGTCTTCCAGCTCACGCCGCATGCTTTGATCGTTCATGCGGACAGCCCCATCAAGACGCTGGAGGACTACATCGAAGAGGCGAAGAAAGCGCCGGGAGCCATTACCGTGGCTGGCACTGGCACCCATTCCGCCAATCAGGTGGCGCAGGTGACCTTCGACAAAGCCGTCGGCATCAAGACGACCTACGTCCCCTTCACAGGCACCGCGGCAACGACGGCCGCCCTGCTCGGCAAGCAGGTCAAGGCGCAGTGGGCCTTCACGACGGTTGGTGTCGAGCAGAAGGATAAGGTTCGACTGCTGGCCGTCGCGATGGAGGAGCGTCACCCGTTGTTCCCCGATGTGCCGACATTCAAGGAAAAAGGGATCAATCTTGTCGGCGGCGCGTATCGCGGCATCGCCGTTCCAAAGGGGGTACCCGAAGAAACGCGTAAGCAGATCTCGGACATATTCATGAAGATCAATCAGGATCCGGCGTTCGTCGCCAAGATGCAGGAGGGCGGCTACGTGCTCGTCAACATCGGCTACGAGCAAGCGCCGGAGTTCATGGCCAAGCTTGGCAAGGAGTTCGTCGAGATTGGCAAGGATCTTGGCCTGATCCAGTAGGGGGCGGGGCGACTGCGAACCCGCGGGGATGCGGCGGCCCGCGCGGTTCGCAGCTCTTGCTCAGCACCACTCCGAGACGTGCAGATGGACATCCTTTCGTATCTGCTGGCGGCCCTCACGCCAGTGAACCTGCTGTTGGCTGTTGGCGGCGTTGTTGCCGGCACCATAATCGGTGCCCTACCGGGGCTGACAGCGACCATGGCAATCGCCGTACTCACGCCGATGACATTCGGCTTGCCGCCTGCATCGGCGCTTGTGGCACTTGGCGCGATTTATACGGGCGCAATCTATGGCGGGGCATACGCTGCTATTTTGATCAACACTCCGGGCACGCCCTCCGCCATCGCCACCACCTTCGATGGTTTTCCAATGGCGAAGCGAGGTGATGGGGATCTCGCGCTGACGCTCGCCAACTTCGCATCGGTCTTCGGCGGCTTGGTAGGCGCTCTATTCCTGTT
>QGVC01000555.1 GCA_003242645.1 Pseudomonadota bacterium | reverse complement strand
GCGATCGTCCACTTGTGCTTGCGGGGAAGGTCGCTGTAGTCCCGGTTGCCGTAGAAAAAGTCGGCGAGTTCCCGCACCACGGGCCGTACGTCGAAGATCTCGTGCCGGTCGATGCCGGCCGCCGGGCAGCTCGTGATGTTGCGCAGGATGTCGCCGCAGGCCCCGGCGGTCGTAAGGCCGGATTCCTTTAGGATGCGAAAGATCTCGGGGAGCGCGGGGAGCTGGATGTGGTGCAGCTGGATACACTGGCGCGTGCTGATCTCGCCCCGGTTTTGGCCGAACTCGCGGGAGAGCCGCCCGATGGTGTCGAGCTGGCCCGGCGTGAGCACGCCTCCGGGGATCTTGATCCGCATCATGAACTCGCCCACTTTGGGCTTGTCGTGATAGAGGCCCCACCACTGCAGCCGCAGGATGTCGTCCTCGTGGATCTCCTCGTACGGCGTCGCGGCGAGCCTGGGAATCTCATGGATGAGGTCGTAAGGCTGCTTCTCGTGCTTGATCCGTTCGACCGAGTTGCGGTTGCGCACTTCCTCCCAGGTGAGCGGGGCCTCTTCCCGAGCGATCCGGGTCCTTTCCCTCTGGGCCACAAGGGCACCTCCTACCCCTCGAATATATCCGACTAAAGTAGTCGGTACACTAGGGTTTGTGGGTCCTAAGTATATCACACTTTCTCCCGGCGTCAATGGACTTGATCCGGAATTGTTACGGGACAGTGATAATGTCACCCCATAAGGAGACTGAGAAAATGTCACCCCTTGCGCAGTGACGAAAACTCAGTCTCTATGAGGGGAGACATCTACCTGAGTTCCAAGGAAGCCCGTCGCATCCACATCCTCGATCAGCTCATCGCAGGTAAGTTGACCGTACCTGAAGCAGCTCGGATACTCAACCTCAGCGACCGCCAGGTCCAACGCCTTAAGGGAGGCTATTTACGTTCAGGCGAGGCGTCGCTTGTTCACAAAAACCGAGGTCGTAAACCAAGTCATGCCATTCCACAGTCGACTCGAAACCACGTGGTCGAGCGTGCTCTCGATCTTTACCGCGACACCAGTTGCGAACATATCGCCGAACTGCTCCGAGAGCACGATGGCATTGATATCAGCAGCAAGAGCGTCGCACGAATTCTTCACGCCGCAGGGATCCCTTTGCGGTTTGCTCGCCGACAGCCACGTCGTCGTCGCTCCCGCGACCGCATGCCCCAACTCGGATTGCTCCTCCAAGTCGACGCGAGTCCCTACCAATGGCTTGAAGAACGGGGACCGCAGCTACACCTTCACGGTGCCATTGACGACGCGACCGGGATGATCGTTGGACTTCGCTTTGAGCTCGAAGAGTGTACCGAGGGGTACTTGCGACTTCTTGACCAGGTCATACGCCGCCACGGCATCCCCCATAGCCTCTACACAGACCTTCGAACCACATTCTTTTCTCCAAAGACCGATAACCTCAGCATCGAAGACCAGTTAGCAGGCGTCAAGGCGAAGCTTACCCAGTTTGGCCGAGCCATCAACCAACTCGGCATCACACATATTGCTGCCCGTTCGCCGCAAGCAAAGGGGCGAGTAGAGCGCCTATGGGGCACGCTCCAGGCCCGTCTTGTCGTGGAGTTACGCATCATGGGCATTTCCACGCTTGATGCCGCCAACGACTTCCTACCTGGCTTTATCGACCGCTTCAACTCACGGTTTGCGGTCGAGCCGCACGATGAGACAAGCGCATTTCGTCTGCCCTCGCCTAATGATCACTTGGATACCATCATCGCCTGGCACTACGATCGCAAAGCCTCCAACGGCTCCACGATCAGCTTCGAGAACCAGACTTATCAACTTGTCTCTCCTGGAGGCCAGGTTTTGTCTCTCAAGCCGAAATCGCTCGTCAAGGTGGTTCGGAAACTCAATGGGACCCTTGTCGGACTTTACAAGGGCGTCCAATACGAACTTCGAGCATTCATAGCGCTCCCCAAGTCGGCCCCGACGCCCCAACGCCTCCAAGAGCAACCCGTCACACGCAAGCCCGATCCGTCGCACCCGTGGAAGCAGCCGTTTAGCAAGAGGCGCGCTGCACAAATCCGCAACGAGTCACGAGCCGACATCGCAGTCAAGGCAGCAGAGGGGTGACAATTTCTCTGTCTACATGAGCGTGTTTAGGGGTGACATAATCACTGTCTATTGACAGCCCCATCACGGCAGTGTGTTACGGGACAGTGATAATGTCACCCCATAAGGAGACTGAGAAAATGTCACCCCTTGCGCAGTGACGAAAACTCAGTCTCTATGAGGGGAGACATCTACC
>QGVC01000554.1 GCA_003242645.1 Pseudomonadota bacterium | reverse complement strand
GCGCTCGGTGGCGCCAGCGCGTAATGAGCTTGTCCATTTCGTTCGGGAACGCGGTCTGCAGGCAGTAGTATTCCCAAAGACCGGGCGGCATCTTGCGCCGCCCCTGCTCGTAGTCCTGCCACGTCCGCACGCTCACGAGGATGCACTCAGCGGCCTCGGTCTGCGTGTGCCCTGCTTCCTCGCGCGCCTGCGTGCCGCGACCGTCGCTCTCCCTCTCACTCGAACCGTCACGAAGGTTGTCCATGAAAGCTGCAGCTGTCCTGATGCTCGCATTGCTCCCGCTTTCCGGCTGTGTTTCAACGCCGGCGCAACCGGAGACGCCGCAGCCATTGCCGCGTGCGAAGCCCAGCGAGTGCCTGCAGGCGTGCCGAGTCAATAGCTGCACGCTTCCGCACTGGTTCGATCAAGCGACGCTCGAGGATCAGGCGGCGCTTCTGCTCAATTGCTCGATCGTGAACGCGTACGAGGCGCGCGAATGCGCTCGGCGGCAAGGATGCCTCGCGGAGTGGATCTCGGAGGAGTAGGCAATCGCCCAACGTGTGAGACAGCGCACGTAACCAGAACGCCTACACGCATAGCATCCGAATTCCGCTACTCAACAGAAGGAGAAGGATGATGTTGCGTACGATCGCAGGCGTGGGCGCGCTGGTGCTTCTGAGCTCCACGGCGGCCGCGCAGGAAAGCGAGTCTGCTTTCCGATTCGGAATCGGCGCCGGGAAGGTGACGATCGAAGCCGACGAGGTCGACCTGAAGGGCGACGCTTGGGGCTGGGAGATCTTCGGTGGATACGAGTTCAACCGCTATATCGCAGTCGAGGTCTCGTATCTCGATGGTGGTGAGGCGGATGATGTCATCGGCGAAGGCGTCAAGGTCGTTGCAGACACCTATGGCTACGCCGCATCTGTGATCGGCAGCTTGCCCGTGAGCGACTCCGTGAGCGTCTACGCGCGCGCAGGCTTTCTGAAATGGAAAGCCGATGAGAGCCTCAAGGTCGACGGCGAGCCGGTGCTCACAGAGAAGGTCGACGGCAGCGATCCGATCTTCGGAGTCGGTGTCGCGGGTCTCCTCGAGGGCGCGTGGGTGCGCCTCGAGTACCGGATCGCGGATCTCGACGACACCGACCTATCGATGATCGGAGCGTCGATCGCGTGGCGATTCTAATGCTCTAAGCGATTCCCCGGCAGGGGTTCCCTACCGCTACCTGCCGGGGAGTACATGACGCCAGCCGCTCGCTTGACACGGCTTTCGCGGTGTAGGTCCGCTAGGCGCTCCGATTCACTTCATTCGCCCTTGCCCGTACATTTTGGCAGCAGCGACGACGTGCTGCTTCAGTCCTTCGATGAATGCGCTCAGATCGCTCACCTCGTCGGCGAGGCGTCTATTCTCTGCCTGCAGCTGCTCGAGCTCCACGTCAGCGAGACTGTAGAGCGGCTCGACTGTCGTCTCGTACGTGTCGCTGTAGTCGCGACCGCGGACACCGAAGGGGCTCTCTTCCTCGAATGACAGCCGGCGGCTCTTCTGCTCCAGCTCCATGTGCAGAGTATGCAGGTATGCGGCGGGCTTCACGGTTCCTCCGGCGGATCTAGCAGCGCATAGACGTCGACGTTCTGCACGAGCACCGTATGCGCATCTATGTCGCCATTGTGCCGAATCACCGGAGCTAGAGCGCGATTAGAACTGCTTCGGCAGACCGGCCTGCTTCAATACCTGATTCGCCGTGTGCCGAGACTTGATGTCTGAGTCAACTACGAAGCTACAGTTCGTCAGCGGGCTATGCCACAACTCGTGGTCGCCTTTCGCGGGACGCAGGTAATAGCAGCCCGCATCCCGCAATATCCGCTTTAGGTCGCGCGTGTACCGTGCCATTAGCAGGGCAGGCGGACGCTTCCCGACCGCTTCAGCAGCAGTTCAATTGGCACTTCGGATTGACAGTCCGGCAGGTTCACCTGCAGCAACTCAGGGACACGCTCGGCCAGGACGGCTTGCATGGCTTCGACGGTGGGCGCTTCTGCCGCCAGTCCTGGCACGTTGGATTCGGCGACGTACCACACGCCCGCCTCTTCGTCCCATTCGCAGTGGATCGTGAAAGTTCGCGTTCGCATGGGACCTCCTCTCTACTAGCCCAGCTTATACCAAACGCGTGGATAGCGGAATGTGATCCCCGGCACAATCGGCTAAGCTATTGATTCGGCTTGGCTCAACACGCCGACGAAGCTCAAGAGCATGGTCACCAATTGCCCTTGAGGCGTTCGCAACGATAGTCGCCGCCACGCCAATTTGGTCACGAGTACAG